>CAMWWJ010000004.1 GCA_947177925.1 uncultured Lachnospiraceae bacterium | reverse complement strand
GTGGTATGATATTAGAAATGAAAAAGGCGGTTTATAGTAAATCAGATAGAGTGAAAGGAAGGAAACGCATATGAGCAGAGCAAAGGTAGAAGAATTGGTTGCAGTAATCAAAGCAAACGACCTGTTAAAGAGAGAAAAGGAGATTGAGGAAGAGAAAAAATCCAATACAGTCCTTTGGATTTTTGCAATTATCGGTGCGATTGCAGCAATTGCAGGTATCGCTTATGCGGTATATTTGTATTTTACACCGGATTATCTGGAAGACTTTGAAGAGGATTTTGAAGAAGACTTTGATGATGATTTCTTTGAAGAAGAAAACGAAGAGGATGCAAAAAAGGAAGAAACTGAGGAAGAAAAATAAGATTTTTTATAAAACTTTATGACTGGATTGCAAACGGGATTCCATTGGAGTCCCGCTTTTTGCATGTATGGAAAACAGTGACATATTAAAAAATAGTTTGCACATTGCAAGGCAGGGAGAAGGAACATGAAAAAAGGCGAGCAATATATCGGAATGGTGGAAAAACTGGATTTTCCCAATAAGGGAATCGTATCTTTGGAAGAAGGAAAGGTAGTGGTGAAAAATGTAATTCCGGACCAGAAGATTTCTTTTGTCATACAAAAAAAGCGAAAAGGGAAGGCTCAGGGAAGGTTAGTAGAGGTTTTGGAGAAATCTCCTGTGGAAATAGACAGCCCCTGCCCTCATTTTGGTGTATGCGGAGGCTGTACTTATCAGAATCTTCCGTATGAGGAGCAGTTGAAGATAAAAGAAGGCCAGGTAAAGGAATTACTGGACTCAGTTTACATAAATCGTGATCAACAGCCATCCTATCAGTTTGAGGGAATTAAGGCAAGCCCTAATCAGTTTGCTTACCGTAATAAAATGGAGTTTTCTTTTGGAGACGAAAGAAAGGACGGGCCTCTTTCCCTTGGAATGCATAAGAGGGGAAGTTTTTATGATGTGGTTTCTGTTGGCCAGTGTCAGATTGTGGATGAAGATTATCGGCTGATTTTAAAAACGGTTTTGGACTATTTTCAGGACAGGCAGGTAAGCTTTTATCATAGGATGAAGCAGACCGGATGGCTGCGCCATCTTCTTGTTAGAAAGGCAGTAAAGACCGGTGAAATTTTAATAGCCCTGGTAACCACCACTCAGGAGGCAGAGGCTTTGGAAGGGCTGCTGGAGGGTTTTACAAAGGCATTGTTGGATTTGGAAGCAGACGAGAGTGAAAACGGTAATAGCAAGCGGGAAATGCCGGAAAAAAGATTGCAGGGGAAGATTGCCGGCATTCTGCATACGAAAAATGATTCTCTGGCAGATGTGGTGAAAAGTGACGAGACTGTAATTTTATATGGCAAGGATTATTTTTATGAGGAGCTTTTGGGGCTGAAGTTCAAAATATCACAGTTTTCCTTTTTTCAGACAAACAGCCTGGGAGCGGAAGTGCTTTATGAAACGGCGCGGGAATATATCGGAAAGCTGGATGGAGATGAACTGGCGGATTGTGGCCAGTGTGGGGAAAACGGAAAAAGGGATAAGGTGGTTTTTGATTTATACAGCGGAACCGGAACGATTGCACAAATGCTTGCACCTGTGGCAAAGAAGGTCATCGGCGTGGAAATCGTGGAGGAGGCAGTGGAGGCTGCAAGGATGAATGCCCGGTTGAATGGGCTTGATAATTGTGAGTTTATTGCGGGAGATGTTTTGAAAGTTTTGGATGATATTGAGGAAAAGCCGGACTTGATTGTTCTGGACCCTCCCAGAGATGGGATTCATCCGAAGGCGCTTAAGAAGATTATTGCTTATGGGGTGGAGCGGATTGTGTATATTTCCTGCAAGCCGACCAGTCTGGTGAGGGATTTGGAGGTGTTTTTGGAGAGTGGGTATGAGATGGTCAGAGCGAGTGGGGTGGATATGTTTCCGGGGACTGGGCATGTGGAGACTGTGTGCCTCTTGAGCAACCGAAAATCTAAACCCGATTCTTACGTTGACTTAACAATCGATATGGAAGACTACTATAGGATTAAAAACGGAGAAAAATAAAACATAATACACTGAACGTAACAGCAGAACTGTTAATGCGATGAAGAGCATTAGCAGTTCTTTTTTCGTTTAGTGGAGGCGGTGCCGTTGGGCTGCAGAACTGTTTTTTTCGGATGATTCTGCACCCGATACAAGGTCTCATTCACAATTCAAATTTAAGGCAAATCTAAGGAGGCAATATTATGGCATTTAAGAAATTTAGAAAAATGAAAGAATGTGATTCATACGGGTGCAACTACAAAAGCACACTATCCATTATCCTGAAAGGGGATTGGCTGAAAGAAACCGGATTTGAAATTGGCAGTCTGATTCAGGTGGAATGTGAGAACGGAAAAACTGATTATCACTCCGAGAGAAGAGGAAACAGTGGAGTTTGTACCGCTCTGTGGTGTGTGTTCCTGTGTAGCTGAAAAATGTGTGGAATACGGCAAGAAAGGGAGAAAGTAATTATGGCAAGGATTATCGTATTAGGTGCTATTAAGGGTGGAGTCGGCAAGTCCGTCTCCACTTACAACCTGGCATATTCATTAAAGAAGTTAGGAAAGAATGTTCTCGTGGTTGATTTTGATAGATCGGCAAACATCACTAGATGTGTAGTTGGGGATATAAAAACAGTTGCAGTCAGCATTGGAGACTTGATGATGAACCAGATGGATGAAGAGGAGCAACCAAATCCGGCTGAATGCATCATAAGCAGAAATGGAGTTGACTTTATACCATCATCCAAGGTTCTGTCCGCTGTAGACACGAAATTGAGATTGGAAATGGGAGCAGAGAAGATCTGGCATGTATTCTGGAGCCGTTAAGGGAGAAATATGATTACATTTTGATTGATACATGCCCATTACTGAATACTTTGACGATTAATACTCTTTCCGTTGCAGATGAAGTCGTTATAGTGACAAATCTGTAGTTCTGGGCAATGATGGGATTGGAAGACTTTCTTCTGGCGGTGAAGAAGATTAAGAATCGCGTCAATTCCAAATTAGATGTTTCTGGGATTCTGCGACCATGTGTGAAGAGCGAACCAACCTTTGTAAAGTTATTACTGAGGAAGTGACAGAAACATTCAATGAAAAACTCCATATCTTTGACAGCAAGATTCCAAGTACGATAAAAGTGGGAGAATCAGTTTACTATGGAGAACTATTGTTGGAATATGCGCCGAGAACAAAGGCTTGCAAAGCATATCAGAATTTGGCAAAGGAGTTAATTGCGAATGAAGGCTAATGCACCAAAAAGAAAAGTATTTCAGGATGCAGTGGATTTAATCAGTCTACCAGAAGAAATGGTAAGATTGGTTGTTAATGGAAATGCAATGATTCCAGTGGCGAAGATAATTCCATTTCATAATCATCCGTTCCGCCTGTATGGGGCAGAATGCCTTGATTATATGGTGGAAAGTATCAGAGAGCATGGAGTTCTTAATCCGGTAATCGTACAGAAGACGGCAGATGGATATGAAAAGGTTTTGTGCCGGGGAAAAAGAAATGACATTCTGAAAGAGATTGCAAGACTGAGTGGTGTGGATGTATTGGACTCTTGTGGACGTGATGTCCACAGGTCAAAGAGCAAAGATTCTATTGGTGAAGACTACGGAATGGCCGGACGCAACATTGCGAGATATATGAGACTGAACCAGACAACAGAGCAGATTAAGAAAATGGTAGATGCCGGTACAATGGCTATGGTGACAGCGGTGGAATTATCGTATCTGTCAGAAGAGGAACAAAAGCAGGTATGTGCGGTAATGAATGAGCATGATGTAAGGATTAAGAACGCTCAGGCTGTAGAATTGCGCAAAGGAGCCGGAATTCTTACGGCAGACAAAGTGAAGAATCTGTTGGTAGGAGAAGTAAAAGAAAAACCGGTATCTGATGCAAAGTTGTTTGCTCAGATTAAAAAGAAATATTTTAAGGGAAAGACCACCGATGAAATAATGGACGTTTTGGAACAGGCATTGACCCCATGGTTTGCCAGAGGGGGGACAGATGTTTGGCACAAGATGGTTTGAAAAAATCAATCCTCAGTATTTTAACATCATTATGCTAAGTGGGCATGATGTGACAGTGCAATCCAGAAATATCGGACACTACTGGTATCTGCATAATACTGATTATCCGGCAGAAGGGAACTGTGTGATATTCCATAAGCATAAGGCATCCCATCCATATCATCTGCATGGAAGGGCAGGAGCATTGCCACAGGCGGTGCAAAGTATTAAGAAACATGATAAGTGGGTTTTAAGTGAGCGGTAACATTTGAGAAAGGCGTCAAATACTTGACGCCTTTTGCGGTTATATGGTATACTATAATAGCGACTTTATAAATATGAACGTTTTGCAATATTGGAGGAAAGATAAGTGGTTTATACAAACGAATTTAAGAACTGGTTAACAGAAAATACGTCATATTCACCTCCAGTCATATCAGATATCGTATCAAGAGCCAAACGGGCTGACAGGATGCTTGAATGGAATGGCGAAGATATTTATCAGTTTAGACTTGAACAGTTGGAAGAGTATAAAAAATTATCTGTTTCAGTACGGTCACAAATAAAGAAGGCTATAAAATTATATTCTGAATTCTGGTTATCACAGAAAGAAAAGGTGGACTAAAATAATGAAAGTATTATCTTTGTTTGCTAATATAGGTGTAGCAGAGGCATACCTCTACGATATAGGAATGAATGTTGTCGTTGCTAATGAATTGATTGAAAGGCGTGCAAAGCTTTACTCTGAAATATATCCGGAGACCAATATGATTTGCGGGGATATTACAGATCCACATATTATGAGTAAGATTATTGAAGAAAGCAGAATACAAGGTGTTGAAATTGTTATGGCAACACCACCTTGTCAGGGGATGAGCACTGCTGGTCAACAAGAAGATGATGATGAAAGAAATAAGTTAATATGTTATGTGTTGGAAGTAGTAAAAAAATTACACCCAAGGTATGTGTTTATTGAGAATGTGCCGTTGTTTCTGAGCACATATATTGATATAGATGAAGAGAAAATTTTAATTCCGGAACTTATAAAACGCGAGCTGGGAAATGAGTATGTTATCAACACGTATGTTATTGACACTAAGGATTATGGTGTTCCTCAAATGAGAGAGCGTGCGATGTTATTGTTGAGTAATATTGCTGAAACTATACGATGGGAATTACCAAGTAAAGAAGACAAACTAGTAACAATGGAAGATGCTATTGGTTCACTTCCGATGTTAGATCCATATGTAAAAGATATTTCGGACGAAGAGCGGAAAATAATGTTTCCTCATTATGAAGAGCGGAAAGAGCAGGCATTAAAGATTTCGCCATGGCATAATCCACCGCATCATGTGAAAAGACAGGTTGTTGCGATGCAACATACACCAACAGGATGCAGTGCGTTTGATAATGCGGTATATTTTCCTGTCAAAGAGGATGGTAAGCCTGTCAAGGGATATCACAACACATATTCACGGCAGAAATGGAATGTTCCCGCTTATACAGTGACTATGGATAACAGAAAGATTTCGTCACAAAATAATGTTCATCCAGGAAGAATCGAATATGAAAATGAGGATGGCGAATGTATATATTCAGATGCAAGAACACTAACTTTATATGAGTTGATGATTATCATGAGCTTGCCTCACGATTGGCCTGTTCCAATCAAAACCTCAGAAGCTTTTTTGAGAAGAATAATTGGTGAAGGTATCCCACCTCTTTTTGTCAAGAAAGTTTTTATGAAACTAATTGAAGGAGCTAATGAAGATGGGAAAGCTTAAAGGTCTTTCGCTGTTCGCAAATGTTGGAATAGCAGAAGCTTACATGAAAGATATCGGGGTTGATATAAAAGTTGCAAATGAACTTGACCCTAAAAGAGCTCGTTTTTATCAAGAGGTATATCCAGATGCACATATGATATGTGGAGATATTACAGATGATAAAATTAGAGAGAATATTGTTAATGAAGCTATTGATGAAAGAGTAGATTTTGTGATGGCAACACCGCCTTGTCAGGGTATGAGTGAGGCGGGGCTTAGATTGGAATTTGATCCGAGAAATCAATTGATTTTTTATGCTGTTGATGTAATAAAAAAGATAAAACCAAAGTATGTATTTTTGGAAAATGTGCCTAAGCAATTAACCACAAAAATTAGTTATCATGATGAGATTTTATTGATTCCGGAATATATACAGCGAGAATTAAGCCCTTATTATAGGTTTAATACAGATACATTAGTAATGGCAAAAGATTATGGAGTGCCACAGTTGCGCGAACGTAATATATATATGTTAGTAAGACTGGACTTGCCATATGTTTGGCAATTTCCAGAAAAACAAAAAGAAATCACCCTTCGAGAGGCTATTGGAGATTTGCCATCACTGGATCCGTTGTTGAGAGAAGGTATGGAATTGACACTAGAAAAATTTCCGGATTTTTTGGAGAAGCAACAAAAGGGATTAGCTGTGTCAAAATGGCATTTTCCACCGAAACATTCGTGGAAGCAAGTTGAGTGGATGATGCATACACCAACAGGAAAATCAGCAATTTATAATGATGTGTATTACCCACAGAAAGCAGGAGGAGTTCCGGTAGTTGCTCATCACAATCATTATAGACGTTTAAAATGGGATATGCCTTGTAGAACAATAACGCAGAATAATGGAGTGATTTCATCATTAGCTTGTGTTCATCCGGGAAGAGAATATATAGATGAAAGTGGTAATATTTTGTATTCTGACCCACGTGTTCTTTCAATTTATGAATTGTTTATTGTGATGTCTCTTCCGCTGGATTGGCCAATACCTGAATGGGCTGATGAAAGTTTTATTAGGAAGGTCATTGGGGAAGGGATTCCAGCAAGACTTGTACAGATGTTGATGAATGCATTGCTATCACAGCTGTAGGAAGGTGATATTATGAGTAAAATAGTGATTCCAAAACATAGTGCGGATGTTGATGAAATGAATGCCGTTCTAAAAATTCATTATGAAGCAGAAGATTGGGTAAAAGGGCCTGATTTCAAGCGACAGCTTATGGCTTTGATAGGGGGAGAGCAGTATCCATCATCTTATCCAAAGAAAGCGCAAGTTCCAGCATATTTTGGATTTTTAGAGAGTAAGGTTTCTAGTGGTGGACGTATAACAGAAAGAAGAATAACTGATACGGGAAAACGAATGTATGAAGCAATTCTGAGTGATAATCTTTTTACAAAACAACAGTTGATAATGGACGCACTTGAAAAGATGGTGTACGGAAGGAATAATGCTGGATGTGTATCAAGTAATTCAGATATTGAACCACCGGCTATATTAATAAAATGCATATTAGACACTGGATATTGTACTACGAACGAATATGCATACATGGTGTGGGCACTTAATGATAAATGCAGAAAATACTATGAATCGTTGACAGAGATTATTAAAGCAAGAAGTGCTGGTGGAGTAGCAATCCCTGGGGAGGCAAGTGACTATAAAGATTGGAAGCCTGTGTTAGCAATGCAGAGATGGGGGTTTCTAAAGAAGAGTGATGATGATAGCCAGAAAATGCTTCTTCATCCAAAGGTCATCACAAATTATTCTGAAAGATTACAGCGATTAAAAGTTTATAACATAGATAAACACGATGATATCGAAGATGTTGATTTTGACGACATTAGTGTTGGTATGGGTGAAGGAAAATCAGTATACAAGCCGTTTAAGGTTTCCGATGAAAACATCGTGAATATTCCGTCTGGACGATTTTTGCAGTCATGTTCTGACATTGAATATCAGAACATTTTTGTTGGAGATCAGGTGCTATTGGTAGATCGCCAAATAACTAGGCTCGCCGCATATTATAGTTATTTGGTAAAAGGATTAGAAAAAAATGGCTGTGATTATGTGGTGGACATAAAGAGACAGTTTGCAATTAATAGAAATAAGGAAGCAGAACTGGTGGCTGCTTTAAAGGCGGAGGATGAATTGTCGGGTAACATCATGATTAGCAAGACAGTAAAGGGATTAGTGAATTATGATGATTATGAAAACCAATTTAGCATAACTGGAAAAAATAATAAAGATGTTTTACCAGCATACTTGATTATTAGGGCTTTACTAGAACTGAGGCATTTGACAATCAAAGAACAGGATTATTTGGTATATTCAATAATAAATGATAAAGAGACTTATTCTGATGCTGTTCTATCAATAAGTGCTTCAAGAAGAGATGCTCAATTAGATTACTGTGAAGAGATGCGGGGAAGTTCGGATTTGTCTGCTGTCAAGCAATTGAGTGATAAAGGTATATTTGAGCCATATTTGCATAATGGACAGTGTGGAATACAGATAAACTCAGCGGTGGAAGAGCGGTACGGGGAAGTGTTGCGTAGATTGAGTTTTTATTCGGTCGATATCGATAAGCAACATTTATTGCCATCAGTACGAGAAGTATATAATTTGCCAAAAACAATTAAAGCTCTATTTGTTATGAAATCTGTAGAGACAAGCAAATCATCTGGAAAATTGTTTGTGACAAAAGAACAAGCTCATGGACAAGATTTAGTTCAAGGTGATTTTATTGTTTTTATTAATGAAGATATGGAACAAATCCAAGAATTATTTGTTTTCCAAATTGTAACATGCAAAAAAGTGTCTTCTGGATTTGAAATAGAATTTGAACGGAGACATGTAATAAATCCAGAACGAGAACAGGATATTATACAGATGGTAAAGGAGGCATAAAATGGCTAAGTTAGACCAAATAGAACAATTTAATAATGGGAATATCTTTCCAGAAACCTACGAGGATACATATCTTGCGACTAGACATATTGCTGGGAAATCTATAAACATTCCACAAAACGTTGTTGGAAAATTAAGAGATAAAATACAAGAAAAAGGTTTGTATTTTGGTGATGACAGCGTTCTCAGAGAAATTGCTACAGGTATTGTTAAGGGAAATATTATTTTGCAAGGACCGCCGGGAACAGGCAAGACTTCTCTGGCAAAAATAATCTGTGAAGTTTTCAATGTTGAGTACGATGAGGCGACAGCTATTTCCGATTGGACAACTTATGATACAATCGGAGGATTACAACCTGATGCGGATGATGACGGTCATGAAGTTTTAAATGGTAAAAGTGGTTGTATTGTTGAAAGTATCATTCACTGCTGCAATTTCGTTGTTCAGAATGAGCACTACGAAGGAAAAAAACAAGCTAGTTGGTTAATCTTAGATGAACTGAATAGATGTGAAATTGATAAAGTATTCGGAGAACTGTTTACTGCTTTTGGGAATGATTCATTAACTACACCTAAGGCAATTCGTTTATGGTATGAAAAAGATGATAATAAAAAGCGTATTTATATACCGAATCGTTATCGTATTATAGGTGCCATGAATAATATTGATAAAAATTTCGTTTTCGATATATCACAGGGGTTGTCGAGAAGATTTACTTTTATTGAAATACTGCCACCAGTAGAAGAATATTTTGATAGAGAAGTGGAAAATGCCAAACTCCAAGCACAAAAAAGGGTAATTGGAAAGATAGGTAATTACGGTTCACTGACCATTGATGAAGAATATTTTAAAATGATTAATGGCAATGCGGCATTCTTAGCGGCAGAGCGTGAAATGAAGGACTTGGTTCGCCATATAAGGTATCAGAGAGCTGAAGATTCGTCTTATCTTGGATTGGAGTTGGGAACTGCTCAGATTATTGATGTATATGAGACTTTGTATATATCATTGATTATGGATGGCTGTGATTTGGATACCGTAAAGAAAGAATATATATTGTCACTTATCGACATAGTGGTAGCAAGCAGGGTTGTACCACAAATTGACGGTTTTGATTATATGAGGTTAAATGCATTTTATTCGGCAATTAGCGAGAAACCAGAATATAATGCATTCAAAAAGTCAAAGGGTGCAATATACAAGTATACTCATTAAAAGGAGTAGAGTATGGATAATAATCTGTTTACCGACGAACAAATTGAATGTCTATATGCAGATGGCGGATTTTTGTCCTTTATCAGCCAGTATTTTTCCTCTTTTTCTACTTGTATACAGGAAATAGGGTATGAACTCGATACGACCAGAATTAGTAATGCAGATATGGAAATATATTTGAGGATTGTTCTTGCCAACGTCGAGACTTTACATGAACTTATTTCGGATTTGGATTCTTGTTTATCAATGGCCCATGTTGATAAAGAGGTTGTATTTACAGGTAATATACAAGGGCGATTAAATGTGAGCCAATACACCCAAAATTTGGCGCAGGGACGATATCCGAAAGATTATCCATGTGTCATAAAGGCGAAAACGTATGTAACACCAGAAAATGTATACGTCATCTTTATTATAAGAAATATTCTTGAAATGCTAGATGGATTCAAGAAACTTTTAAAGAATAAGGGCAATACTGCAATTTATAGCGAATTAAATTTGATAGAGAAACATTCTAAGGCATTTAGGATGTTTTCAACAAAAGCTTATTTTAAGGAATGCCAGCAGTTAACAGAACAAATGAGAAAGTCGTATGGTACGGTTTTCCCTTTTGAACAAATGAATATTATTTACAATCGTATTCATAAAGGAAAAATCAGAAATGCGGTAAACTATCAGAAAATATTTGAATGGTATGATTCTTTTAGGCAAGGATCTGTTGTTGAATCCAATTCTAAAAGATTAGATGTTTTAAGATATTCCGATGATTTTGCAAATAAGCTTTTTGAACTTTGGTGTTTATACAGTATTAAAAAGACATTTATATCTGAATTTGAAGCCGTTCTAGTGGAAGAAAAGAATATCATGGATGCGGGCGATGGTTATGTTTATAAATTATCCGTCCCTACAGGTGGACTATTGGAAATATACTATCAGAAGGGAGCAAATTTATACTGGCAGACGGAAGAAGATTTGGTTTGGAGGTACAATAAAGATGGTTCTTTAAAAGGATTACGAGGTATTCCGGATATATCAATACGCTATATTGCACAGAAAGATTCGCTGATTATGGTGGATATTAAAAATAGAGTGCGTAAATCCGGCACAAATACGGAAGAGATATATAAGATGATAGGTTATTTCACAAATTTCAGAAGAGCATTTGAGGAACACTATAGTAAAGAAGTTAAAAGACAAGGTGCTTTGATTTTTAGAAATGATACGAATGAGTTTGATGAACTTTTGGAAAGTGAAAATGGGTACAGACTTATGACGCTATCCGCGGGTGTGGGGGAAGAACCGAATCTCAATGAGGTGCAATTTAAAAAGTTGTGCAAATATGTGTTGGATGTGCAGGGAATAGATGGAACTACATCAGAAATAATGGGCAGTTTTTCTAAAGCATATAAATCTATTGGAGTTTCTTTTAATTCTGATAGTGATGAGTGCATATACGAATTAAGTGAGCGTAATCATGTGGTAATACAAAATCTTTTTTCATATGGAGAACTTGCAGAACAGTTATCAAGATATAAGGAACGATTGAAGAAAGATCATTTTCCCCATGTCTGGGAGCGTTTGGCCTCAAAAACACAAGACATTCTTGCTATGGCGGAATGTTTATATTGCGGTGTTAATGATTGCGATTCCGCCGATTATGCTCCAATATGTTTAGAATATTGCAGGGCATTAGAGGTAGAAATGAATGAATTAATATTTACACCATTCAAGGGTAGTGTGGATGTATTTAGATTGGCACAAAGAAACTATTACTATGATAAGTTAAAAGAAGCTAGAGAAATGACATTGGGTGAATGTGTATTTTTTCTGGATAAGTGTACTCATCCTTCACATCCATTAATCGAACTTAAAAGGAATGTACAGACAAATATTAAGCAAAATCGTACACTATTGGGTGAGGCGGTAGGTGTCTTAAGGAGTCTTAATGAGAACATTAGAAGATTATCTGCTCATACAACGGTTATGCGTTATGGTGATTTGATTGATACAAGACAAAAAGTGCTTGGAATAGGAAATCTTAATCTATTTTATGTTTTGCGAGATACGAGATAAAAAATTGGTATAAAACATGGTGGTGTCGTCATGGAAACAGGATGCGCGTTTGCAGAATATGTAAAAAGTAAATGGTAAAGGGGGGAGTATGAAAGTAAGAACGAGAACAGATTTGGAAGCGAAAAAAAGAGCAGAATTAGCAAAACGGAGACGTCTTAGACCGCGTGTGAGAAGGCATGTATTAGCTAAAAGAAGCAAACTGGCACCTCAAAGAGTTAGAAGAATGGCAAGAACTATGCAGGCTAATCGAACACTTCCACCAGATACAGTAGTTACTGCTCTGGTAGCCAATTCTATTGCCACTGCAAAGCGAGAACGATGTATTTTTTCAAAAACCGAAGTTCAGTGTTTTTATGCGAATAACAAAAGTTTCCGAGAAATAATGAATATCGGCGATTATTTTTATTTTAACGAATATCTGGTATGGATGGTAAAAGATGCCTTCATATACAAGGACGGGAAATTAGCACTTAATACAGATGTGGAAGATTTTGAAAAGAAGTATTGTATCTGTTTTGTGAAAAAACCAGATTCCCATACAGTCAGTGTTCCGGTTTATACGGAAAAAGGCTATGTGGCGCATGTCCCGATGGCGGGCTTTATTGTGCTAGGTAGATTTGTGCATGCGACGGAACATGCAAAAGCCACTAAAAAAGCAAAGGCAGAATTTGCCGATTTTCTGATGATGATTCACGGTTCAACAGATGGAGAAGGGCCACCGCCCGCGCACTCATTTGGAGCTACATTATCAATGCATATGGAGCGTGAAAAAGTTACTAATGAGCACATGTGTGAGTTGACAGAGATTTCGGATAGAACAATTCGACGACATCAAAATGATGAAGCTGATTCGGCATTGTCGTATGTAGTTGCGCTGTGTATAGCATTACATTTACTTCCGTGCTTGAGCGCAATAATGATTGAATTAGCTGGATTTAGTTTGTGTGATAATAAGTGTGACATGGCTTATCTATTCTTATTGAACACGGAATACAAAACTGGGTATGTTGCCAGATGCAATAGGATTCTTATGAAAAATGATTTGAAACAGATAGTTAAGAAATGCAGTTATAAGTGACTTGAGGCGAAATACCGTTCATTTACAAATTATGTGGCGGACAGATTTTATAATGAACTGTTTGCTGCCATAAAAATTTTTATCAGAAATAATCCGAGGAAACTAGACCTGTATCTTTATAAGGTAAAAAGCATGAGTCGTGCATGGCTGAAAGATATTTATGTTCGTGCGGTTTCTGTGAATGATTGTCCAGACATGAAAATCTCGTTTACAGTAATTGTGGAAGCCGATATGGGGGCCAGAGAATATGATTATCATTATGATGAAATAGAAGAGTGCGGACAGTGGTTTTCTGTTGAATGTAGCGGAGATTTGGCATGCGATTTGAATGATTTTACGGTACATAGTGAGATGTATATAATGGTAAGAAGTTTCAGCCGGTGCCATTGTCTGATGTCTTGGTGCCTTATATTTCTGCGGATGAATATGAAGAGGTTGCATTGGACTTTCTAAGACGAAATTATCCGGAGGCCCTACAACGTCCGATGGCGATTGAGCCGGATGTGTTAGCAAAGAAAATGGGATTGGACATAATGGTGCATCAGATTACAGATGACTTTTCTGTGTTTGGGCAGATTTTCTTTTGCGATTTAGATACGAAATTGTACGATCCTTATTCCGAAGAATATATTGATGCCATGTAAAGGGAAGAACTATTGTGGTTGATCCGCAAGCATATTTTTTACGGAATCTTGGTTCGCTTAATAATACGATTATCTATGAATGCGTGCATTGGGATAAACATAGCAACGCATTTGAGCTAGAGCGTCTTTTCAATGAAAGCGCAACACAGATTAAATGTCAGGTGGTTGGTGGTGTAAAGGATAGCGGAAATATGGGAGCAACAGATTGGATGGAACGACATGCAAATGCGTTGGCTCCAAGAATTCAGATGCCATTACCTATGTTAAAAATGAAGGCTCACGAATATATCAGAGAATGCCAGAAGGAATCAAGTAATTTCAACATTGTAGATGTAATGGAGTGGGTAATTGACTCTTTGGCAACTTTTTTCTAGGTGTTGCGTTGTGCTGCAAAGATAAGGATGGTGGATGCTGGATACGAAGAAGCGATTGGTGTATTTACTTATGTTGATGATCATTATGTAAGACCTCATTGTTTTAAGCCAGACTCCATCAATAAGAACCAGACTTTTTCTGTCAGACAAGATGCTTTGGCAGAAAGTGCATTTTCTACAAAACTGAAAGAGAAGTTGCAGAGTGGTAATTATCTGTACGTTGATTCACATTTTTGTTTCAACAGTTCTAAATATATTACCGAAGATGACGATGGAAAAATATGCCTTACAGATTATACACGGCATCATATGGATGAGTGCCGTAGTCAAAAGCTATGGATTGAGCGTATGAGAAAAGGCAGGGAAAGATTTGTCAGTTGCGTGCCATGAAGCTGAACGAAAGTGAAGAGCTGATGAAGCATCGTTAATGCTAACAGGTACAGTCAAAACTGGGAAATTGTGTGGTTGCCGGGATGAGTCCATAGGAAACCTGTTTACTGCATGGACGGCTGTCGGTGTTGAGGCTACAGGAGCATGTCATGGCTTGCCGGGGAGAATTGGAGAACAGAGGTATTTGTAAATAACGGAGATATTTATTGTGCGTCTGCCATGTTTGGAGTTTCGGTGGAAAAGCATGGTCAGAATGCTCATTTGAGACAGAGGGGTAAGATTGCGGAATTGGCTCTCGGATATAGTGGCTCCGTGGGAGCACTAAGATTTATGGGAGCGGATTGAAAGTTATGGTCCGAAATTTGTGGAGGACATCGTGCAGGCAATCTCCAGAGATATTCGGTGCTATGTCATGCAGACATTGTCTCATTGCTTTATCTGTGGGCATGTTCATGATGAACTTATCATTGAGTGTAGCAAAAATGTTTCTCTGGATTCTATCCGTGAGCAGATGGGGAGAACACCTTCCTGGGAAAAGGTCTTGTAATGAGTGCAGATGGATTTGAAACAGAATTTTATAAGAAAGATTGATATGAAAAGGCACCCACAAAAGTGAGTGTCTTGACTGTCCTTACGGCGAAAATTCTTAATTGCTTACCTTTACGGTGTATATGTACTAATTCTGATTATCAGGATTATAATTTTTGGCCGCATCCTCTAAAAGTTTGAAATCACAGGATGCATTCACCAATGAAGAATCAGTGCCTGCAATAACATCCTTATATGTATCTTCAGCCATTTGTTTTATATCATCCGTAATGGAATTGCAGTATACCCATTGTCTACGCAAGAATTCTTTACGACCGGGAGTTTCTTTGTTGAAATTACGTCTGGATATGTATTTATCATCAATTGGAAACATGTAGTTAAACCGCAGAGAACCTTTTACCTGATTGAAACTATCATCTTCCAGGCGAATTAATAAATTATTTGGTTGTTTTTTCTTGTAAGAAGATACAGGAACATAATATTTGTACCCATTTATTTTCAGTACAACACCACAGACCATTTTTCTTTCGTTTTGATATTTTACATCAGGAACGCGGGTAAAACCACGTTTGGCTGTTTCTGTTGCCTTGAGGTATTTTACATATTCTGCATCTACATCATAAAAAAATAGATCCATATGGCTTCTCCTAAAAAAGTAATGAGTAAGGAAGGATATCCTTACTCATTCATCATAATTCGCCCTTCATGGTGGCGGAACACCAATCATAATTCACCTTTAAGGTAGTGGGACACCTAGGAAGTCTCTTCCTACTTTTATGCTATGCGTTTTTCCCTGTTTTGTCAAGGAAATTTTCAGTGTTCAGTAAGAAAAATTATCCCACAAGCAGTATAGCACAATCTGCGATAAATATTCAATAAATTTTAAAAATCAGTTTAAAATCTGCTCTTTTTTCTTTGCCTGTGACTTGAGAGGAACAACCTCATCAATATTTTAAGGAGGATAATTCGATGAGTGAATTACAGATTTTCAAGAATGCGGAATTCGGCTCTGTCCATACAGTCACAGTAGAAGGTGAGCCATATTTTGTTGCGAAGGATATTCAGAAATCCTTGGATACACAAATGCCAGCAAGATGCCAAATGTAAAACGCTTTAAGAGATGGGTAACATCCGAGGCTCTGCCTACTATCAGAAGACATGGCCTTTATGCCATGAATGAGGTACTTGCCAATCCGGCTATCGTCTGCTGGTGTATATCTATTCTCCATATACAGGGGATATTGAAAATAACACGGCGAAAACAAAGAAGTATTCCAGATTTGCTGTGGAAAGCAGGGCAATACCTTTTGCACCACATCTTCTCATGCCATAGTACATGGATGAAAGTACCAGGATATGCACGCTTAAGAAGAGGTTGAGTAAATAACATTATTAAAAAATGAGGTATTTTACATTTCAGAGGAATATGACTTGCAATCAATTTTTTATTCGACTAAAATGCTATTACCTTGAAAGGGTAAGCACTCTGCCTCACTCGAACTGCTGGGCAGGGCATTAAAAGTGCCGTTGACTTTCCCCCTAGGGCAAAGTTTATACTGGAATTAAAAGGAGGTTCGCATATGCTCACAATCGGAGAATTTTCAAACATATGCAAAGTATCAACAAAGACACTCAGATACTATGCGGAAATAGGCTTGATACTGCCGGATGAGATCAATCCGGAAAATGGCTATCGGTATTATTCCATCGACCAACTAGAGAAGATGCTGCTGATTAATCGTTTGAAGGCCTATTGCTTTTCTTTGGAAGAGATTAAATCAATCTTTGAATCAGAAGAACGGATGGATGAGGTACTTTTTGCTGCGCTTCATAAAAAGAAAAAGGAGATTGCGGTAAAGGTGCAGAAGTTTGAAGACACTCTGCACCAGATAGACAGCGATATGTCAAATTTGAGAAAGGGTAAATCTATCATGTCATGTATGGAAAGCATTGATGTACAGCTAGTCGAGATACCGATGATGTATCTTCTATCGATACGGAAGAATGTTTTAGAGCATGAGTTTTCAGAAGAGTATGGCATTTGCTTCGGAAAACTATTTCGGAAAATGGAAGAGAAAAAACTGACAGCAACTGCTCCGCCAATGGTACTGTTTCATGGCGATGAGTATACCCCATATGGATTAGATACGGAATTTGCAATCCCTATCAAAGAGTATGCCACTGGAACAAGGGATTTCTGTCCAGGACTATGTTTGAAAACAGTTGTGCAGGGCTCTTATTCACAGCTTCCTTCAGTTTATGCAAAACAAATAGAATGGGCAAAAAGGGAGGGCTATGAAAACAGTAATGCTTTGTATGAGGTATATGTAACAAACCCGGCAGAGGTTTCACAGGAAAGTGAACTTATTACTGAAGTTTATTATCCGGTTAAAAAGAGAGTTTTAAAAGACCGGAATGGCAAGCAGGTATTATGAAGTATGTGGGAGGAGAAGGCGTATGGATCAGATAAAAAAAGAAGGACTGGAACAGAAAATAAACAGTAAATACCGAAATACCACCGGTATAGTCATATTAAAAGATGGAATTGTATCCTATGAAAAATATTTTAAGGGGTGCACAGCAGACAGCCGTGTTCACGTTTATTCTGTGACAAAAAGTGTTATTTCCATATTGATTGGAATTGCGTTGGATAAGGGGTACATTAAAAATATGGAAGAGAAGGTGTTAGATTTTTTCCACGAATACAAATTGAAAAAGGGAGAGGCTACAATACAGAATATTACACTAAGGGATATGCTGACAATGACAGCGCCTTATAAATATCGATTTTTTGCACCCTATGTAAAATACTTTACAAGTAGTGACTGGGTGAAATTATCACTTGATTTATTAGGCGGCCGCAGAAAGACAGGAACATTTCGATATGCGCCGTTGATTGGGCCGGATATCTTATCGGGAATTTTAGTGAAAGCAACAGGAAAATCCGTATTAAATTTTGCAGAAGAAAATTTGTTTGAACCGCTTGGGATTAAAGTGGAAAACAATTTATCGTTCCAAAACAAAGAGGAACAAATGGCATTTAACAAGTCTACGGACATTAGCGGATGGGTAGTAGACCCAACGGGAATTCATGCGGCGGGCTGGGGTCTTACGCTTACGCCTATGGATATGGCAAAGATTGGCCAGCTATATCTGAATGACGGGATGTGGGAGGAGCGGCAGATTGTTTCCAAGGGATGGGTAGAGGAAAGTACGATGGAACACAGCCGATGGAAAAAATGGAATCTGCCATATGGATATTTATGGTGGGTAAATGAGGATGGTTTTGCAGCTATGGGAGATGGTGGCAATATAATTTATGTGAATACAAGGAAGAAGCTGGTGGTTTCTATGGCTGCTCTCTTTGTGCCAAAAGCAGGGGATAGAATAGAGTTGATTAAGAAGGATATAGAACCGGCATTTGAATAAAATATAACTTACTTTTTGGTTAACAGGACGGTATACTGAAAAACCCTGCACTTTAACACTAGAGTTTAAAAGTGTGCAATAATGAGTATGGAGGTGTACTGGATGAGCACATATGAAAGACTGGAAGATGCGTATTTGTGGTTTGCCGGAGAGGAGGAAGCAGGCGATGAATATTACACAAATAAGTTTATCAAAGAGCCAGACGCAAAGACACAGAGCCGATGAACTTGTGAGATTACTCACAGATCATCGGCTCTATTATTAGAAAGAAAGCGTATTTAATTATTGTTATCTGTACTTGCTGCAGCAACTTGCTTCTGCATTTCATTCAGTTTTTTGTGAAGTGGTATCGCCATAAATACTGTTATGATTGCGGAAAGCACATCGGCAATCGGTTGGGCATACAAAATTCCATTAAGTCCCCAGACCATTGGAAGAAGTAGGATAACGGGGATAAAGCAAATTCCCTGCCTGCAAGCTCCGAGGATAAAGCCTTCTTTTCCTTTTCCCAAAGCAAGGAACAAAGAGGAATAGACCGTGTAAAATCCAAAAAGCATAATGGTAATGCCATTTGCTCTCAAAGATGCTGCCCCGATACGAATCATTTCAGCATCGCTCTTTGTAAATCTGGAAACGATAGCCGTATGGAACAGAGCCAGTATTATGCCGAAAATGACGCAGAAAACCGTAGACCAAAGAATAGAAGTTTTGATTGCTTCACGCAGGCGGTCAAATTTCTTTGCTCCATAGCTGTATCCCGCAATGGGTTGAAAGCCTTTAATAAATCCGAATACGGACAGACTGCCCATAGAAATAAGACGGGTGACAACTCCCATGCCTGCAATGGCTGAATCGCCGTAATCACCTGCGGCATTGTTGATTAAAGAAATGGAAACACTCGTTAATATCTGGAACACCATTGTCGGAATACCAATTTTGAAAATCTCAGACATAATTTCCTTTGTATAGGTACAATCCTTAATCTGAAAATGAAAAACACTTTTCTTTCGCAGGACATAAGTCAGATAAACGCAGGTTGACACTACTTGCGAGATTGCCGTTGCTATTGCTGCTCCTGCTACGCCTAAGTCCAATACATAAATAAAGAGCGGGTCTAAGGCGATGTTGAGTACTGCTCCCATCAGCAAGGCACACATGGTTGTTTTTGCAGCCCCTTCACTTGTCACGATATTATTCATAGTGACATTGAACACATTGAAGATGCAGGAAATGATATAGATGCTTGCGTATGTGGTGGCATAAGGCAGGATGCTGTCTGTTGCCCCCAAGAGCTTTAAGATAGGTTGTAGAAATACCATAGAAATAATAATGATGGCTGCCCCTGCGAATACACTGCTATATAAAGCGGTACTTGCAACTTTATCAGCATTTTCCTTATCTCCACGACCTAACAATCGGGAAATATAGGAAGCTGCACCATTTCCGAACAGCAACCCAAGACCAACGACGACCTGTCCGAGAGGATAAACCACGGAGATTGCCCCCATTTGGCTTTCTCCTAATCCGCCTACAAAATAGGCATCAACAAGATTGTAGAAAGCATTTACTAACATACCAATCATTGTAGGAATCCCCATTGCTAAAAGTGCTTTTGGTATGGAGGCACTACCGAGCAGCACCATTTTTTTACTTTGACTGTTCATTATTTGCTCCTTTCGTTTGACTAATAGTATTATTTATAGTACTATAAAATATAGCAATTGCGTAGCAGAACTTACTTTACTATAATTTATAGTACTTGTCAAGAGCAAAGGAGGATTTTCTATGGCAACCATTGATTTAATTGTGTTGGGAATGTTGAAAAAGGAGTCTTTGAGTGCATACGACATTCAAAAACTTGTGGAATACCGTAATATTTCAAAGTGGGTAAAAATCAGTACTCCATCTATTTATAAGAAGGTTATCCAGTTAGAAGAGAAAGGGCTTATTACAAGCCGTACCGAAAAAGATGGGAAAATGCCAGAAAAAGCGGTGTATAGCTTGACGGATGCAGGAAATGAAGAATTTGAAAAGCTGATGTTTGAAATATCCTGCAAGCCTATCAACATATTTTTAGATTTTAATGCTGTTATTGTTAATTTGGAAAGTATGTCAAAGGAAAGCCAGAAAGAATGTCTGGATAATATCGAAGGCAATATAAATGTGCTGAAAACCCATCTGGAGGAAAACATTGCTTTGAAAGAAAATGTTCCCGATGTTCCAGCTACGGGTATGGCGGTTTTACGCCAGCAGTTTCTTTTGGTACAGGCAATCGAGGAATGGATTGCAACGCTAAAAAAGAATTAGAGCTGTCTAAGTTTTTGCCGGAGCAGCCAGTAGAAAAGATACCAGCAATAGACATTCCAATAAACGAAGGGATAGATAAGGCTGAACAAACAGGAGGAACAGGATTATGGGCGAACTGTCAAAATTACCAAATATAGGGGAAATCATAGAAGAGCAACTGAATCAGGTGGGAATTATGACCGAGGATGATTTAAAAGCCATTGGTTCAAAACAGGCATGGCTGAAAATCCAGGCGATAGATGAATCCGCCTGTATTCATAGGCTGCTGGCATTGGAAGGTGCCATTCAGGGTGTGAAAAAAACTGCGCTGCCGGATGCTATAAAAGCGGAGTTGAAGGAGTTTTACCAGTGGCATAAGAAATGAGCGCAGGGATGAAAAATGATTATAGGTAGAAGAAGCACAGTCTTGCTGTAAAACTTGCAGGAGCGAGAGAGATTATCTTAAACTTGTTACTTTTTAGGAACAGTTCGAGATAGTCTTTTTTTATATTTCAACAATCCAAAGAAAGGCATGAAAAAATAATTAGTACAAAAACATAGTCTAATTTTGACATGAAACGGCATGATAAAGAAATTGTGCTAGAATGCCAATTGAAAGGAGGAAAAAGCAACAGCTTCGGAAATGGAAGTTTTTTGTTGAAAGTAAAATAGTGATGTTTACTATGCGGGTTATGTGTACATATATATTTTTGAAAGGAGAAATCGTAACATGAAAAAAAGAATTTTAGCAATGACTTGTTTATTAACAATGCTTATGTGTGGTTCAACGTGTTTTGCAAAGGGTATCGCATTCAAAATCACAAGAAGTGAGGGCGTAAAGCAGGTTGCTACAAACACAAAGGACTTATCAGGCTCTGTGTGGTATATATCCAACCAGAATACAACTTATAGTAATTTTATTCAGAATAAAGATGTAATTGGTTTCAGAGTCAAAAGAGAATCAGGTGCTTCAGCATCCGCTTATCATACATTTAGCAGATTTGTAAATCGGTATTCACTGCCGTATACCAATACTCCTAATCAGGGAGAACCCTTAAAACTGAATGCCCAAATTGACAGCGAAGGACAATATGATGAAATTAAATTTGAGGGAGAATGGATATCCTAAATTTTTATAAGCTGTAGATAATAGGAATCGTGATACCTGCTAACGGTTCCTGTTATCGATTATTGAGATTAAGAGGTGAAAAGAATGAAAAAAAGCAAAAAAAGTTATATTATTTTTAGTGCGTTCTTGCTGGCGCTTAGCAGCACTGCCTGCACTTCAAAAGAATCCGTAAAAAACGTGGAACAAAATGTTATAGAGACAAATAACAGTGAAAATACTGCGGATAATATTCAAGAGGATGGCACAATAAAGTCGCTGGTGGGAAATATACCTTCACATATAAATAAAGTATTTGACGATAATTATGTTGTGGATGCAGATGTGCATGTTCCAAGTATTTCTAAGGCCGATATTTTATCGGCTGAATATATGTGTTTGGAGGAACAGGCATTGCTTGCAGCTTTTTATGCAGAAAAAACACCTGCCAAAGAAACCGGCGTTGTAGGTATTACATCCTATAAAGATGGAACTTCTAATCTGACTGTAGCAGACGGATATACAATATATAGAACAAATGATTTTGAAGCCATACGTTTTCCTATCGAAAATTTTACGTCTGAAAACGAAATTTTTTCTAGCGGCAGAAAGTTTGGTGAGGTATATAAGCAGGATGAATTGAGCTTTATGACAAAAGAAGAAGCAGTCAGAACAGCTCGTGACATATTAAAGCAGCTGTCTATTGAAACAGCAGAAGAGGTAGAAGTTTATGCTATTGATTTTGCAACGTTGCAGCAACAACAGGATGAAAGAATTCAAAATGAAATTGCCATACAGGAGAGGATGGAAGTTTCACCCATACAAGACCCGACAGATGGCTATCAGGCAAAAGAAACATTTACTCAGGAGGATGAGTTTTATATTATCTATTTTACCATATTGCAGGATCAAATACCTGTTACGAAAAATTCCTACAATATATTGGACGGAGACCGCACGCTTAGCGGTTCTACTGCAAGATTGTTATTGTCTGCCAAAGGAGTCGTTGCATTTGAGGAAACTGGTATCTGTCAGACAACTGGCGTTGCAGAATCTCCTGATACAATCATTTCCCCGGAGCAGGCAATAGAAAATGCTTATGAAATACAAAATAGTATTTTGTCTACAGACAAGGTAACAGTTGATAAAATCGATTTTGAGTATGTTCCGGTTGCTTACAATGAAAATTATAATGAAGTAAAGCTTACTCCTGCATGGAGCTTGACGGTAACTTATAATAGTGGTATTTCTGAAAAAGACGGGGAAGAAGTGATGACAACCAGAATGATATATATAAATGCTGTCACAGGAGAAGAAATAAAGTGAGGAGCTGTTTCAGATGAAAAATTTTCTGAGGATGTTAAAGGCGGATTTTTACCGGGCGTTTTTTTCCATGGGATTTGTGATGGGGATTGTTTCAACAATTGCTATATTTTATTTTGGCTCCATTGGAATGTCGGAGAGAGGGGTTTCAGCCGTCGCCGCTTTTAACAATACATATAAATATAACAATATATCCAAATTACTTATTTTGGCTGCCACCTTTGCATATTCTGCAAGCTTTTGCATAGACTGGCAGACAAAATTTCATTATTCATTAATCATTCGAAGCAAAACCGCGACATATGCTTTGTCTAAATGCATTGCCGTTATGGTAATGGGAGGATTATCTGTTGCTGCTGGAGCTTTCTTATTCATTGGGTGTATTTGTATGCAGCAGCCGGATATACTGCCTCAGGCAATGGAAATAGAAGTGGAGTTTTCAGCCCAGGCATTTGGAGATTTACTTATGCTAGGAAAGGCGGGATTATTTTTCTTATCCTATCTCTATGTTATATTTTTGCAGGCTGCATTCTTTTCCGTGTTAGGTCTTCTGGTTTCCGCTTATCTGCCCAATAAATATGCAGCGTATATTTCACCGTTTATATTGGGATTTGCAATGAATCAGATTGCAAATGTGCTCCGCCTTCCCATTTGGCTGGACCCGGTCAAGCTTGCCACTGCAAAAATATTGAACACTCCGGCGGCAATGATTATCTGGATAGAAACGGCAACCTATATTTCACTGATTGGTATATGTACGATACTGTTTACCCGTAAAGTAAAAAGGAGGATGAGCAATGGTTAAACGGATATTTGCAATTGGACTGTATTCCATTCGGCAATGGACTACAGAACTGCGCATTCTTTTGTTATTTATTTTCATGATTTTATTTCTTAGGAATGATATAGCAGTCATAGGAAATTTTGCTAAGGAAATGGGAGTTGCTGTAAATCCTCTTGTCTTTCCCTTTTATTCCAGTGACGTGGTAAAACAATTGATTTTGCTATCCGGAATTATTTTTTTATTTTCGGATGCACCGTTTATAAACAACAGTCAGCCCTATGTCATTATCAGAAGTAATCGTTTATCCTGGGTATCAGGCCAGATAGTATATATAATGATTGCCAGTGCTATTTACTATTTTGTTGTAATGGGAGCTTCTGTTCTTACATTATTGCCAAATGCAGCTTTCCAGACAGACGGCTGGGGAAAAATCATCAATACACTGGCACAAACCAATGCAGGGTCACTGATAAATCTGCAGTTTGCTGTTTCGGAAAAAATAACAACCTACTATTCCCCCATAACAGCATTTTTCCTTTCTTTTTTGTTAAACTGGAGTGTGGCATGCTTTATCGGTTTGCTTATGTTTCTGATTAGTTTGAAGTTTCATAGAACGCTCGGTCTGCTTGCAGGTGCTATCGTTCTGTTTTGGGATTTGCTGGTAATAAACATGTTGCCTTTTCGTTTTTACTATGCTTCCCCTGTAACACTTTCCAGATTAGGAATTTTGGATCCTGCCGGAACTTCGATTTTTCCTGATATAACGTATTCATTTATCTTTTTTGGAATCGGTATTATTCTGTTGGCGATATTACTAATGATAGGAATCAGAAATGAATCCATAGAAATTACAACGGAAGTTTAGATAACAGGAGGGCAGTGTAGATATGAATAAGAATATTATCACAGTAAGGAATGCAACAAAAAGCTTCGGAGAGGAAACCGTATTACAAGACGTGACAGTTGACTTTGAACAAGGAAAAATACATGGCATCATCGGGCGGAATGGTTCGGGGAAAACAATGCTTTTTAAATGTATTTGCGGATTGATTGCTCTTTCGTCAGGGGAAATAATTGTGAATGGTAAAAAAATCGGAAAGGATACGGATGTTCCGGATCAGGTTGGAATGATTATTGAGTCGCCGGGGTTTCTGCCTAATTATAGCGGGTATGGAAATTTACGCCTGCTTGCATCTATCAATCATCGAATAAAAAAGGAAGCCATATGTGATGCTATGGAAAAGGTGGGGCTGGAACCGGAGAGCAAAAAGCATGTCAGAAAGTATTCTTTAGGCATGCGGCAACGTTTAGGCATTGCACAAGCCATTATGGAAAATCCGGAGATTCTGATTTTTGATGAGCCGTTTAATGGTTTGGATAATCAGGGTGTAGAGGATATGAGAGAATTGTTTTTATCATTAAAAGAAGAAGGAAAAACAATTTTGATAGCCAGTCATAATGCAGAGGATATAAAAATTCTTTGTGATTATGTATACAGTATGGAAGCAGGAAAACTGATGTTACATGAAAAAAACATATAGGATAAAGCAGACATAAGCATTTTAAAAAAGAGTTGAATGAAAAGACTCGTTGATGTATTATGTATAGAAAAAAGTACGAGGTGTGAAATGTATAACATTGGCATATGCGACGACGGACGGAATATTTGCTCCTCCATTGAAAATATGATACTGCTATACACAAAGGAGAGAGAAATTAAAGCCGATACAAAGGTCTGGTATACGGGAGAGGGGCTTTGCCGCTATTTGGAACAGGGCAATCACGTAGATATTTTATTTCTGGATATAGAATTGTTTGAACTGACGGGAATAGAAGTGGGGGATTTTATCCGCAATCAATTGGAAAACAGGGAGATGCAGATTATTTACATATCGGGGAAATCCTCCTATGCTCAGAAGCTGTTTAAGACACAGCCCATGGATTTTCTCATAAAACCTATTACCCAGCCACAGATTGATGAAGCTTTAGACCTGGCTGTCAAGATAATCGGAAAAAATTCCGAGACCTTTGAATTTAAAAACGGCAAGGAATATTATTATGTTTCCTATGGAGAAATCATGTATTTTGTCAGCGAAGGAAGAAAGATAAAAATCATCACCCCACATGGGGAACAGGAATTCTATGGGAAAATGAGGGAACTGGAAAAAAATCTGCCGGGAGAATTTATTACGATTCATCAGTCTTATGTAATCAATAGGGAATACGTAGCCCGTTATACTTATGAAATGGTAGAGCTGACAAATGGCACCATATTGACCATCAGCAAGGCAAATCGAAAGCAGGTAAGAGAAAAAATATTGAGGGAAGGATAGAAAGAATGATAGATATGATTATTTGCGTCTCCACGAACCTGTTCCGGGTTTATCTGATTCGCAGATTCATGCAGATTTTTTTTGGCTGCAGGGAAGAGGGAAAAGTAAAACAAGTATTGGCATATGGGGGATTTTTTTTAGTCAATACAGTTACCTATCTAATGTTTCATCTTGTATGGGTCAATATTATTTGTAACCTGGCGGGAATCAGCCTGATTGTACTTTTATATAGCAAATCCATAAAAATGAACCTGTTCGTAACTTGTTCTATTTACTTGATTAACATAGGTTGTGATACGATTTCAGTTTTACCCTTTATCGAATACAGGGATGGGGAAAGTTTTACCCAGATTTATGTGGTCATATCAGTATTTCTCATATTTATCTGTGAGCTGTTTACTGAAAAAATAATAAATGAAAGAAAACATACTGAAAATGTTCAAAACTTTACTTTGATTTTAGTTCCGCTATGCAGCGTCGCTATTTTATGTCTTCTAATATATACAAAGGGAAATGCAGGATTTGGGCTGGTTATTATTAGTGTGGGCCTTCTTATGGCAAATTTCCTGATTTTTTATTTATATAATATGTTATCAAGCACATTATCTCAAAAATATGAAAATGATGTGTTGCGTCAGAAGATTCAAAACTATTCCAATCAGATTAACATCATGCTGCAGGGAGAAGAAAAAGTAAAAGCGCTGCGGCATGATATGAAGCATCACATGAGCGAATTGAAGCTCATGGCAATGAAAAATGAAAATAAAGCCATACAAAAATACATAGATGATATGGAAGAGTTCATAGAAAATCCAAATGAAATCGTATCCTCCGGAAATGTGGAAATAGACAGTGTGTTAAACTATATGCTGCAACGGGCAAAAAAGGAGCTTCGTAGTGTAAATATAAAAATACAGATACCGGCAGCAGTCAGTCATTTTTTTGATTTAAATGTTATTTTAGGAAACCTGTTGGAAAATGCAATAGAAGCGGCAATGCAGACGGAAGAAAAGCGATTGGATGTAAGCATAAAGCTAAAGCAGGGGGTTATGTGGATTAAAATAGAAAACAGCTTTCACGGGAGCCTTAAGAAAGGACAGCACGGGCTGTTGACTACAAAGGAAAAGAAGGAGCAGCATGGAATTGGGCTGAGTAATGTGAGGAAAATCGTAGAGAAGTATAATGGGATTATGGAAATATGCCCACATGACAATCTATTTTGTGTCAAGTTAATTTTGTATATGTCAAGAATTGAAAATTAACAAAGTATTTGGAGAAACAGGAGCATGACTGAGGAATAGTCATGTGCCTGTTTTTTTTGTATAAGGTCAATTATTACAAATTCATATCCAAATTTTAACATGAAACGGCATAGGAAAATATTCGTGATAGAATGACATTTGAAAGGAGGGGAAAGCAATGCAGGTTAAAGGAAATGTAGCTAGAAAAATGGAAAAAGCCATTGCGAAAATGGCAAAAATGTCTGCCAGCGTGGAAGCCAACACGGCATGTGCCTGCTGGAGTTACCAGCCAAAAGAGCCGCAGAACGTGAAAAAATTGCGGAAGTTTTGAAATTGGCAGGAAGCCTGACGGGGAAGCTTCTTGAAGATGGAGCGATATCATCAGAAGAGGCGGAAATTGTAAAATATGGCCTTGAAAATATAGGAAGCAACCTGTTGGGCTTGCTTGTAATTCTGGCAATTGGCGGCTGCCTTCGTCATTTGCTTGACAGCTTCCTCTTATGGCTGTTGATTTTTCCACTTAGAAAAAACGCAGGTGGATTTCATGCGAAAACAAAAACAAGATGCATGCTTGTATCAGCGGGGATGCTCATCGTATCTTTTATTTGTCTTGTCTGGATGGAATGGACGAAAACGGTATACATATTGATTGTAGCAATCTTTTTTGGAATCATATTCTTTATGGCTCCGGTTGGCAATCAGAATAAGCTTTTGGATGAGATGGAACAAAAGGTATACCGGAAACGCACAAGGATTGTGCTGCTTTTGGAAAGTATACTGCTGATACCGGCTTGTGTTTTCGGCTGGAAGGAACTGCTTATGGTGATAGCCATGTGTTTTTCTATTGTTGGGACAACACTTTTAGCAGGGAAGATAAAACTTTGGCTAAAATGAGATGTTTTTTGTAAAAGGGAATGAAGAATAATATTTTATGTCAAAAGAGAAATGAATATTAAAAATCGTATGCGGTGTTGTCGGACAGGCAGCACCGCTATATAAATCACGGTAAAGAGTATTGAAAAAGAAAGACTGGAAGGAAGATTATGTGGTAGTGTCATATCATTCAGTAAAGTATCAGTTTCTATATAATTAGAAAATATGATAAAGTATTTTGAAAATTGATTTGGTTGGGAAAAAAATTAATAAATACAAAAAGAGGAGGAATGATTATGTGTACAGCAGCAACATACAAAACAAAGGATTTTTATTTCGGACGAACTCTGGATTATGAGTTTTCGTATGGGGATGAGATTACGGTAACCCCACGCAATTATTGCTTTGAATTTCGAAGCCTTGGCAGAATGGAAACCCATTATGCAATGATTGGCATGGCCCATGTGGTAGAGGACTATCCGCTGTATTATGATGCAGTGAATGAAAAGGGGCTTGGAATGGCAGGGTTAAATTTTGTAGGAAATGCCGAATATAAGGATCAAGTACCGGATAAGGACAACGTGGCAGTGTTTGAATTCATACCATGGATTTTAGCACAATGTGCCACAGTAAAAGAAGCAAGGGTATTATTGGAAAAAATCAATCTTGATAATACTACTTTCAATGCAGAACTGCCAGTAGCATTCCTTCACTGGATTATTGCAGACAGTACGGAAGCCATTACGGTGGAATCGGTGAAGGAAGGCATTTTGGTATATGATAATCCGGCAGGAGTGTTGACCAACAATCCACCATTTGACCAACAGATGTTTCAACTAAATAACTATATGAACCTGTCCATCAGGAATCCGGAAAATCATTTTGCCCCGAAGCTGCCATTACATGCATACAGCCGTGGCATGGGAGCTCTGGGTCTTCCGGGAGATTTATCCTCCCAATCCCGCTTTGTCAGGGTAGCTTTTGTAAAAATGAATTCTATTTCCGGAGATTCGGAAGCAGAAAGCGTCAGTCAGTTTTTCCATATCCTTGGTTCTGTAGACCAACAGCGGGGATGTTGCCTGGTAGGAGAGGATGAATATGAAATTACCATTTATACATCCTGCTGCAATGCGGATAAAGGGATTTATTATTATACTTCTTATGACAATCATCAGATTAGTGGGGTGGATATGCATAAAGAGGATTTGGACGGTAATCAGCTTTTCAGGTATTCTCCGATTCAGGGAGAACAGATTAGGATGCAGAATTAAGCAATAAGGGGATTTTGGATAAACGGACGTGGGAGCCGGCATAGCATATGGTAGTCTTCTGGGCACGCTTTCGCTCTGCAAAGACGCAGCGGTACTAACGCACCAAAGTACGGTGCGTAAGTGCCG
>CAMWWJ010000003.1 GCA_947177925.1 uncultured Lachnospiraceae bacterium | reverse complement strand
ATCATAGTCCGTGTGAATAATTTTTATTTCACTTTTTGTCTGATAATTTTCACCAAAATCTATTATGCTGTTTAAGATATTGCATTTATCATCATATGCATTAATAACATTATTTTCCAGTCCTATCCACACATTGCTTTTAATCGAATGAATATAGTGTATTTTCCTTTTTGATAGATTGATAGTTTCTCCGCCGTTTTCTATATCATATATTATAGTCTGTTGCGGAAGGTTAATGTATATAGCACATTTTTATAAATATGTACTGTTTGTGTCTGATTATCTATAAAAACCGTCTTTTTCGCTTCATTGAAATCATTTATGTCATATATGGAATACTTATTTGCTTGTAACACTCCCACATACTTATCACTAACTTTATTCACTTTCCTCCCTTTCAGTTTTGTCTTTACAGCCATAACCTCCGAGCGAAAATGGGATATATCATTATTTTTGTATAATATTCTTTTTCGTATATACTTTTTTCCACACTTTTTACATATAAAATAATCGCCCTTTTTTTCAAATATACTGTCTGGACCGCAACAGGTTAATCTATCATCATTCATTCCGGTACTTCTCCACTTCTATGCTCAAAAACCATCCATTTTTCATTCATGTAAATTTCTATCGTGTCATCTTCCCCATACCTCGTTTCCATACTCCTTACAATTTCCACCTTCTCAATCTCCAAAAGCCATCTCCAACAATTCCGAAGCCGCTTTCCTATCCTTTACTCTTATCAGATTATCCCACGCATCTTCCTTTCCCAGCAGATTCATTCCTCCATGCCATACTAAAGAACCGTCAATCACCGCAAAATGCTCCATATCCTCCTCTGCAGTCTTAACGTTAATCCCGGCCTCCTTCATCTGCTCCATAAGCGTATACAAAAATGCCGCATTTCCGTAAGAAGCACTTTCCGGATTTTTTGTCAGTACTGTTACTTTGATGCCTGCCTCCTGTCTGAGCTTTATAAGATAAATAAAGCGTGTAATTTTTTCCCTTGTGATTCCCGGACTGGAAATCACAATTTCCTGTTCCGCCTCAACCAGGTCTCGTTCAAAGATATCCATATAATTTCCGGAATCGTAAATGGCATTCACGTCCTGTTTATTTTCAATCGAATCAGACATCATGCGGAATCCAATCTTTTTATATGTCCGTAGCCGCTTCAAATACATATTGTCAAAAACGGGAATATGCGAATCAATATAATCATATACGATAACGTCCTTCTTTCCTTCATAGTCCCGATTCAATCTTCCTACATATTGTTCCAAACGTCCGGCAAATGAAACAGGTGATGCCAATATAAGCGTATCCAGCCTGGGATAATCAAATCCTTCCCCTATCTTCTGCCCCGTAGCAACAAGTATCAACGATTTATCACGAGGCACATCTTTCAGTTGTCTTCTTATGGTTTCATTTTCTTTATTGGAATTATCTCCATACAAAATAAAAGCATAATCGGCTGTCCCTTGGACATTATCATAAATAAATTTCGCATGCTCCTTATATTTCGTGAGTACTACGGGTGTTCTGCCCTTTTTTATGCATTCCCTTATATCATCCAGAATCTGCGCATTTCTCACATCGCTATTGCTCACAAGAACATACGCCTCATTGATATCATTTTTATTGGCAGCAGTACTGATGACCCGGGTATATCGGGGGATCACTAAATGGTCTATACCTTGCTCCACTGTCCTTTCTAATGCTGTATATTGGTGTCGCACCGGTCCTAACAGCATGTAATTGATTTTTTCAAGCTGATCGCTTCTCATAGGTGTGGCAGAGACTCCATAAACATACTTTGCATTCACCTTTTTCAGGATTTCCTGTGCTGTAGCGGAAGCTGCATGATGACATTCATCCATAATAACCATTCCATAGGAATTCAGTCTCTCATGAAAAGCGCCTTTTTTGTATAAGGAGCCAATCATAGCAATATCAATAATGCCTGTCATCGTATCTTTTCCACCTTTTAGTGTTCCAATAACGCTTGTACGCTTCTTTACCCTGCCCGTCTTTGTTTCATATTCCGGCGGTTCTTCATCCACTCTTAAGAAGCGGTTTAATTCATCCTCCCACTGCGATATGAGATCCGTACTCTCAAGCAAAATCAGAGTATTTACTTTTCTCTTTGCAATTAAATAACTGCATACTACCGTCTTGCCAAAAGCAGTTGCCGCACTGAGAATTCCACAATCAAACTTCAGCAGGCGCTGGGCTGCCAGGTTCTGCTGCATTTTTAATTCTCCCTGAAACAAGACACGAACCGGCCGGCCTTTTTCTCTTCGGTCTTCTATATCATAATCAATTTCCGACTTCTCGCATTTATGGATTACTGCTTCCAGCAATCCTCTTGGAATCTTAATATAGCCCTCTATATCCATCCCTAAATAAATCATACTAAAATTATAATAATTGGAATATCCCAGACGCTTGTTCTTATAAAAAACAGGATTATCAAACGTGGCCATACAGCGTATCTGATTTTGCAAACGGGGTTTCAGATTTAATGCATCGATATAGATCCCATCTGCAAGAACGATATGTAATTTCCCCATCACATCAGATGCTGCAAAATCATCCTGTTTTTTCCACGGTTTGAGACGCTTTGCAGTATCCGAATAGTGGGAAATTCCATGCTGGATGATTAGTTCCCCTTGCCATTTTGTAATATATTGTTCCACTTCATCCTGAGACAATTTCCTTGTTTGAAGCAATCGTTCCCACTGGTTTGGATACGCATTCCAATTTTCATCTACAAAAGCGCTGTTTCCATTTTTGAGAGCCTGTCCCTGAAGAGGTAAGGCAATCAGATTTCCGATAGAATTGATTTCATCCTGGGAAGGATACATGCGGTCATAATAGCGAAAGGATTTCAGATTAATGGTAGCTGCCCCTTTATCAAGAAGCAAAAAGCCAAAATTTCTCGCTGTTTCGGCCGAAATCGCTTTCCGAAAGAAAATCCATACATGTGCGCCTCACCCTGAACGGGAACGCTCTACAAGCGCATCAATCCCATTCTGACTGCATATTAAGCGGAGCGCATCCACCTCATCATGCCAGGCCCCATCCTCATTTGCGAAGTCCTTCTTTTCCGCATCCTTTTCATGATTATCAAAATCAAATACCAGAAACCTGCAGGTTCCATCCAAAAGCAGCGGATATACACCTATCACATCCGTCCCATCCTCCCGGTAACCAACCAGATGGTTCACAAGAATATCCGATGTCAGCTTCATCCAGCTTTTAGATTCACAATCTTCACAATACTTCTTTTCACCCTTTTGCTTCGGGCACAGCATATGGTATATTTTCTTTTTTAAGAAGTTCCCTGAGTTCTTTGTTTTCTCTTTGCAACTCTCTGACTATTTTCCTAAGGGAGTCCAAATTATAAGATTCTATATTCATTTACATCTCCCTTTCCCAGTCCTGCTCATTGCAATATTGGCTCTTGAAAATTTCCTGTATATCCTTTCATCAAAAAAACGCTTTCACATATGCCAGTGTTTTGTCTAATAAATCCTCTGGCGCCTTTTCTACGAACTGAATATTCCTACCGACTACACCCAGACATTTCATATATTCTGTCAGAATTACACCTGTTGTCTTTGTCCGGTTATCTAAGGGAATATGCAACGGAAAATGATTGCTTGTATTTGTGATAGGACACACCACAGCAAATTTCGTCCTTATAAAAAACTGTTCATTACTAATCACAATTCCCGGTCTTCTTCCTGCCTGTTCATGCCCGGACTGTGGACTGAAATCCAAAAATACAATGTCGCCTTGTTCTGGATGATACATTACCACACTTCCTTTCCAACAGGAGAACCCCAATCAAATTCCTCTGCTGCACTTTCTCCATCATAATCCTTAAAAATATCATCTAAAGTCAATTCATTTTCGTTTTTCACTTTCTTAATCACAATGTTATCATCAACTCTGCTTAACTCAACAAGGTCATTCTCCCTCATACCCAATGCTTCAAGAAATGCTTTTGGTATTCTTATTCCTTGTGAATTACCCCATTTTTGAATAGTTGCCTGCATAAAATCAACTCCTTCCTTACCTTCAGTATATACATTAGTATATACACCGTCAATGACTTTATGCTAAAAAGAAGAAGCTATTTCTCATTACATTCTGCATATCTATCATCTCCATTTCTCCCCTAAAGCTTCTTCGTAAAGCAAATAATCCTATTTGCCTCTTCAAATCCCACATTTAAATGAAATCTCAAACTAGCCTCATTCGTTATTTCACAATCACTTGCAAATTCTTCACACCCTTGTTCCTTTGCCCATTTCTGACAGTTCTTTAACAATTCTTTTGCGATTCCCCTTTTTCTATATTTTTCCATTACAAAAATACCCTCCAGGTAGCCTACCGGACTGCTGCCTGTGCCTTCTACATAGTCATGCCGCAATCCGCATTGTGCAAATCCTACTGCTTGCCCATCCCATATGGAAAGGAATACAACACTGTCATTCTGATTCATGCACTGAAAAAATTCCTGCGTCAGCTCTTCCATCCTATTGGATTCCCACATCTGTATTGCCAAGCTTGCCACCATTGCAGCATCTTCGCTGATTGCTTTCCTAATCACCATTTCCATTCCCCCTTTAAACTATCTTCACCTCAATGAAAAATATTATTTATTTTTATAATTATAACAGTTTCCTATCGCATACTATTTGGCATACTTCTTCACCCTAATCAGCATACGTTTTCTAACACTCCCACCCGCATTTTTTCATATCCACATGGGTATCATCCTTCCATGTCACACCCTCCTCAAGCAGCAAAGCCTTTTGCTCATAAAAATGGGGCGCCAGCCTTCCTGCATGATTCACAACACGATGGCAGGGATATTCTCCATAATATTCCGCCATGCTAAGAACTCTGCCCACAAGCCTTGCATTTTTATCCCTTCCAATCAGTCTTGCTATCTGCCCATAGGAGGCAACCTTTCCTTCCGGTATTTCTTCCACTACCGATAGTATTTCGTAAATCAATTCTTCTGTAAGAATCCCAGACATGTTCCCACTCCTTACCTTATAAAGCTGTTCCCCGGGCAGGAATAAAAAAGGCCGACATATCCACTTTCTCCATGGAAAGAAGCTTTACCTTCTTATCAATCCCGCCCGCATAGCCTGTCAGGCTTCCGCCTGTTCCAACAACTCTATGGCATGGTATGATCAGAGAAATAGCATTGTGCCCCACCGCAGAGCCCACTGCCTGGGCAGACATTTTTCCAAGCCCCTTTTGCTTTGCAATTTCCCCTGCAATTTCTCCGTAAGTCATCGTCTTTCCAAAAGGAATCTGAAGCAGGATTTCCCACACGGCTTTCCGGAAAGGTGTTGTTTTCATAACCAACGACGGGATAAAACCAGGGTCTCTTCCACAGAAATAAATATCCAGCCATTGATGTGTCTGTTCAAAAACCGGCAGCTCCTTTTGCTCACATCCCTCTTCTAAAGTGGCACCAAAATATTTCTGTCCGTCGAACCATAGGCCTGTCAAGGCTTCCCCGTCGCTGGCAAGGGTAATCCCTCCAAGGGGTGAATCATAGTGATTTGTATATTCCATTGCCGAACCTCCAAATATATCTATGTACAACCTATACATGTGTCCTTATCATTGCATTTTCAGAAAATTATTTTACCATATTCGGCACTTTCTTCCTTAGTATCCTCTTCCTTATGTGGATTCCTGCTTCGCATAAAATTTTTTCCTAAATCTTATTCCTATCTGTTATCTTTGCCTTCCTGTCCATGCCCCAGCATACCACCCTGCTTCACAGCGAATTTCCCCCGCATGGCAAGCAGTGCTTCCACCTGTCCCTCTGACAAAAGATTCTGCTTTCCCAAAATCTTATCCGTAATCAGCAAAATGTTGGCATAATACTCCATGGACTCCAGCCGGTAATAAGCCGTATACGCGTCACTTCCCCATGTGACCGCCCCGTGATTTGCAAGGAGGATACCGTTATGGGTATGGAGATAAGGTGCAATGGCCTCTGGCACCTCTTTACTGCCAAGCTCTGCATAGGGCGCTACCGGCACATCCCCCAAGGTAATAATGGCTTCCGCCAGCACCGGCGCATTCAGCGGTATTCCCGCAACGGCAAAGCAAGTACAAATGGGCGGGTGGGCATGACACACAGACAGAATATCCGGATTATCCCGATAGGCGCGCAAATGCATCTTCAGCTCGGAAGAAGGCCGATTGCTTCCCTCTAACACGTTGCCGTCCAAATCCACCTTTACCAGCATTTTTTTCTTCATAAAGCCCTTTGATACACCGGTAGGCGTGGCCCACACTTCATTATCTCCTGTCCGAACGGAAATATTTCCATCGTTAGCAGCCACAAACCCTCGCACATACATGCGCTGCCCAATATCAATAATTGCTTTCTTTGCCTGCTTCTCTGTCATATAGTCCATGTTGATTCAACCTTTCTCCTGTAGAACTTTTTTACCTCTAAAAATTTCCATCGCTTCCATCTCCACTGGAAGCCTCCCCATCAAATCCTGCCTGCCGTCTGCTTTTTACGAAAAATCTCTTTCAACGACTCCGTATAAGGCGCTCTGGCAATCCCATATTCCGTGACGATACCTGCAATCAAATCATGGTCTGTCACATCAAAGGCCGGATTATATACTTTGATTCCTTCCGGCGCCATCCTTTTTTCATACCACATATCCGTCACCTCATGCTGGGGACGCTGCTCGATTGTAATTTCTGCTCCCGTTGGTGTCTCTAAATCAATTGTGGAAGTAGGAGCACAAATATAGACAGGCACGTGATAACGGGCTGCCACGGCTGCTACCACCGAAGTTCCGATCTTGTTGGCAGTGTCACCGTTTGCCGCCACCCGGTCACAGCCTACGAACACCGCATTTACCCATCCGTTTCTCATAACTGCCCCGGACATATTATCACAAATCAAAGTCACATCCACACCAGAGGCTGACAGCTCATAAGCCGTCAGTCTTGCTCCCTGCAGAAGGGGTCTTGTTTCATCCGCAAAGACACGGAAATGATATCCCCTCTCCTGTCCCAGATAAATGGGTGCCGTTGCAGTTCCGTATTTACAGGTAGCAAGCTGTCCCGCATTGCAGTGGGTCAAAATACCGTCCCCTTCCTTTACCAGAGTCAGCCCGTATTCCCCAATGGCTTTACAGACACGGATATCCTCTTCCTTCATGGCGATGGCTTCTTTCTTTAATGCTTCTTTAATCTGTGCCACGGGCTTTTGGGCATTTTCCACACAAACCTGCTCCATCCTATTTAATGCCCAGGACAGGTTCACCGCCGTAGGCCTTGCAGAATTCAGGTACTCCTTCTGACGGCAGAATTCCTCGTAAAAAACCTCATAATCCTCCGTATCCACCTGTTTTGCAAGCAGATAAATCCCAAAGGCCGCTGCAATGCCGATAGCCGGCGCTCCCCGGACCTTCAGCAGATAAATGGCATTCCAGATTTCCTCTCCCGTCTGCAGGGATATGATTTCTGCTTTTCCCGGAAGCTTTGTCTGGTCAAGCAGCTTCAGTGCGCTGTTTTCATCATCCAATTCTACTGTTTCATATTCCATAATGCTTTTATCGCTCATGTTGTTCTCCTTGCTATTGTAATTGTTCTTATAAGTCATATTAGCATTTTTTTGGTGGTATCGTCTAGGAATATTTCCTTTTGCGGAATCAAATAGCATATATGGAAATATCCATGTATCACGAATCATGTCAAAAAATTGACATCTTCGATATTATCCATTAAAATGTAAGCGTGAAGAACTCTTTTTACAGATTATAATGATGAAGGTGATAAAATATGGTTAATGTTCCAATGAAATCTACAGCTCCTTTAACCAGGCAAACGATTCTGTCAATCAATCAGATTAAGGTTCAGGGGCCGAAATCATCTCAAGATATTGCATCGGTAAATGGCAATGCATTACAAGATTCTACTGCCACAACACCACATGATAATAATTCCTTTTCTGCACAAGCCTCTAAACCTATTCCTCAACTCATTCATACTGTCCAAAAAGGTCAAAAAGTGCCTTTGGAAGTTTCGGGAAAGTTATCTATGATTAAAGCCTGCTTAGGTTGGAATACAACTAATTCTAATTGCGATGTTGATGTTTCCGCTTTTTTACTCAATTCAACTGGTAAAGTAATCGGTGACACATGGTTTGTTTTTTACGGGCAAACTCAAAGTCCTGACAGCAGTACCGTATTCCGCGTAGATACCGGTGCTGATCGGGAGATAATTTCGGTTGATTTTACCAAGATCAATCCTGCTGTTGCAAAAATTGTTTTTGTCCTGACTATCAATGAAGCTTTAGAAAAGAAATTAAATTTCAGTATGCTAAAAGATGCATATATACGCATCATTGATATGCCTACAAATAATGAACTTGTCAGCTTCAAAATGGATGAATATTATTCCAATGTCACATCCATGATGATTGGAGAAATTTATATCCATAATGGTGCCTGGAAATTTAATGCTATCGGAAATGGCGTTGCAAGGGATCTTGCAGGCTTATGTGAATTATATGGAGTTCAGGTAATCTAAATATAATAGGAGGAATACTAATGTTAAAATTCGAAACAATCAATGAATTAACTCTAAAAGTTACATGCACAGGCAGCGATGTACTTTTCGCCAAAGCTGGAGCCTTTATTGCAGGCGAGAACTCTGGTGGCAAGAATTACAAATTCGAAAAGGTTCTTCTTGGACCTCAAAATAACATCGGTCAGGCTTTACTTGGACAATTAGCCAGAAGAGTGACTGGTGAAAACCTCCCCCTTATGAAGGTAAATCTGAATGGTGACTCTGTTACATATTACGCAAATTATGGTCAGCATGTTGTTATTTATCATTTAGAGCAGGGGGAAACTATTTCTGTTGAATCAGAAAATATCCTTGCTTTTACTCAGGACTGTGATTACAGTGTCAGATTCATTGGTGTCGGCATTCTTTCCCAAAAAGGTCTGGCCACATCCACACTTACCGGCAGAGGAAATAATGCTTATGTGGCCGTTTTATCGGATGGTAATCCAATTGTTATCAGTAACGTAATGTCTCATGATACCATTTCGGTCGATCCAGATGCCGTTATATGCTGGGTCGGAAATGGTCCTTGCGATCCACAAGTAACTGCTGACGTTTCCTGGAAGACCTTTATCGGACAGACCTCTGGAGAATCCTATCAATTCGAATGGCATGGAAATTCTGCTGTTACTGTAATCATTCAACCTTCTGAGCGAAGGGGTGGAGTCAGCGTAAGTATGGATTAATTGATGAATGAATGAGATATGAAATAAAAGCGGAGCTCATGACAGTTCCGCTTTTATTTTTATACACTCCTCTAAGACTGCTTCTGAAAAGATGCTATTTGAACCGACTTCATGTATTTCTTCATCAACTCCATATTTTTTCTTGAATCCGTCCGGAACGAAACCTCTATCTGCTTTTACAACCATAGATATATCAAATTCACTGTCGCCTGCAGCAACGACAAAATCCGGCTTAAGCATTGCTCGCAGTCGTCCAATCGCAGCGCCCTTATTTAGGCTTGATGGCATTACATATACCTTCTCACCATTATTGAATACATCTACCAAATCGGTATTAAGCTGCGCTTTTAAATCGAATACCACCTTCTCAGGCTCGTTACATTTCGTAAAGATAAACAAATTTTCTATTAATCGAAGTTCAAATTTTCTCCGAAAATCTCCTTCTAATATCTTCGATGCCGTATTGATGGCAGCAGCGCTCAAAGATACTAATCTTAAGGATTCCTGGTACCATCTTTCGTCCTTCACTCCATCCACCAGCAGAACACCACCGTTACATACAAGCGCATATTTAAAATTTCCAATTCCTAAATCTATACGCTCATACTGCTCTATTGTTCTGGTTGAGGTAGGAACAATCAGCATTTCTTTTTTTACTTTCTGCAAGAGTTCGTATGTTTTGTCCGTAATGAATGAAACTTCTCTTCCTTGATATATTTCAACATTTCTCTTTGCAGGTCCGATATCATGTTTATATGAATATATCAGTGTATTATCTAAGTCTGCATTAAAAATAATCATTCCTCTTTCTCCTAATAAAAAAAGGTGTGATATAAATAAACTTTACCACACCTTTCCTATACTTCCCAATCAACTATTTCTTGGAAACAATTGCTTTTCTAACCATATCAACAGGGATAATCAGTATTGCTAAAGCCATTGAAACAAGTAATGCTTTTACATTAAGTGTTGTTGTATTAAATACTTGACCTCCTATTTCAATGATTACTGTCTGTAATACGAATATGGCTCCCATAACAAGCACAAAGTTTTTATTTTCACCGATATGCTCAAACACATTGAATCTTTCAGACCTGGTATTCAAACTATTAAAAATAATAGAGTAGATGAAAAACGCAAACATGAACGTCTTCTTATACAATTCAGGATCTGCACAGCCAACAGGCGTAACAAAATCTGTAATACCAGCAATGTTCTCTAAGATGAGAATAGAACCTAAGGTAATGAATATTGAACTTGTTCCAATTGCTGACTTAATATAAGTTGTTAAAATATTATCTGTTCTAAGCGCCGGCTTCTCTTCCATATATCTATCAAGAATAGGCTCTCCACCAAAGGCCATTGCCGCAAGAGTATCCATAATAAGATTAATCCATAAAATCTGGACGATTGAAAATGGCTCTGTCCATCCAAGAACAGGCGCAATAATGTTCATTAACAGTGTACTGATATTTACTGTCAACTGGAAAATCAGGAATTTTCCTACTGATTTAGCCATTGTCCTACTATTAAGGACACAATCTTTAATAGAAGTTAAACTGTTATTAAGGATAACAACATCTCCTGCTTCCTGGGCAACAGCTGTACCGTCCCCCATAGCAAAACCAATGTCTGCCTGCTTAAGAGCAGGTGCATCATTCACTCCATCACCGGTCATGCCACAGACATCATCTAATTGCTGTGAAATAGAAACAAGCCTCTTCTTATCAAGTGGTTTTGCTCTACTTACCACTCTAAGATTTGGAAGTTCTTTCTTAAGTTCCTCATCAGACATCTTCTCTAACTGCTCATGAGTGAGGACTACATCCTTCTTTTCATCTTTTAAGATACCTGCTTCTTTCGCAATTGCAACAGCTGTCTCTTCTGCATCTCCAGTTACCATTACAACCTGAATTCCTGCACTGTTAAGAATTTTAACAGTTTCAACAGCATCTGTCCTGACATTATCTCTCAAGCAAAGAACTGCCATTAAAACTGTTTTTCCATCTGCAATCTTTGCTACTGATAAAAGTTTCATTGTTCGTTTTGCTTCAGCAAGCATCTGTTCTTCCACTGCTTTTTTATTAGCAGAAGTAAATTCCTTCTCTTCTCCATCTGGAAGCATATAGTGTGTTACCTGATCAATAATATTTTCGGTAGCACCTTTCCAATATACCAATCCATTTTTCAAAGTAACAGTTGCACATTTCTTTTCTGAATCGAATCCACTAATGTCTTTTACCTTATCCGGATCATTTTTAGAATCATCATAGCCATTATTCAACGCATAAGTCAAAAGTGCTCTATCCATATTATTGCTGCCAATGGCTTTCCCTTCTGATACCTTTGCCAGGTTATTCAGTGTAATGGCTTCAATGAATTCCCTGCTTTGAATACTGTCTACAATCTTACCTTCACCAGTGATAAACTCAACAAGAGATAAGTTACCCTGTGTAATCGTCCCTGTCTTATCACTAAATAGAACGTTCATATAAGCCGAATCAGAGAACGCTGCTTTATGACTAACCAGAATGTTCTTTTTATACATAGATTCTGTGTTCATGGACTGAACTAAGCTATTCATCATTGGAAGACCTTCCGGCACTGCCATGATTACAATGGAAGCCATTAACATGACAGCTTCTGCAATCAGCAAAAGAACCGATACTGCCGTAATTGCTTCATTTGCTCTGAAAAGCGTAAGCCCAACATGTAAAACACCTGCAATTGCCGCAGCTGATACACCCAATTTACCAATCCCTGCAGCTACAACTTCCAGTTTCAGGCTGGAAGTATCTTTTCTCTCTTCTTCTTCATCATCCGTTAATGCTTTATTGATTTTTCCAAGCTCTGATGCATCGCCGATTACTGTTGCAACCATATAACCTTCACCAGAAGTTACTACGGAACCCATAAATATTTTACAAGCAGATGCATAATCTGTAGATTCTGCTTCGTCCAGATTTATAGCAGCTGTCTTAGACTCATCTCTGGATTCGCCGTTTAGTGCAGCCTGTGAGACCTTGATATGTCCTTCAAACAATACACCATCCACAGGAACCTTATCTCCTGCCTGAACCAGAATCGTATCTCCTTTCACGATTTCACTTGTAAGAATATTAATTAACTTGCCATTTCTCATAACTTTGGCATAAGTCTTGTTATATTCCTCTTGAAGCGCTTCACTTCTTGAACTATTTCTATACTCAGATAAAGTGCTGAATCCAGTAGCTAAGGCAATCGCTAAAATAATACTAATGATTTCAACAACATCGTTCTCACCTGCCAATGCCGGAACAAAAGCACCCAATACGGACAGAGCAATTTTCAAAACCAAAGCAGCACATAATACTTTAATCCAAATATCATCGAATGCTCCGATAAACATCGACCAAAGTGACTCTGCTTCTTTCTTTGCAAGTTCATTTGTACCAAACTCCTGCTTGCTCTTGCTTACCTGAGAATCAGAAAGACCTCTCATTAGTTCTTCTTTGTTCATGTTACTCATTATAAATAAATGTCCTCCTTTAACGCAATAAATAGAGAGAAACTATCGAAATAGTCCCTCTCTTTCCCGATAGAAATTTTTAGTTTTAAGCATATCTGCTGCTAAGTTCACCCAGACCCGGATCATTTGTCCCCTGGCCGACTGCACTAAATTTCCACTCGCCATTATGTCTGTATACTTCACCAAATATCATTGCGGTCATCCCCGAATAGTTTTCGGTCAAATTATACTTACACATTTCATTATTATTTCTTGCATCCACTAATCTGACAAACGCATTCTGAATCATTCCAAAATGCTGTTTTCTTTGAACTGCCTGATAGATATTTACAACAATAACAATTTTATCGTACTCCTGAGGCACTCTTGCAAGATCAATTATGATCTGCTCGTCATCTCCCTCACCTGCACCTGTAAGATTGTCTCCCTGGTGACTGACAGTTCCTGATTTATGATTTAAATTTCCAAAATAAACCAAATCTGCCTTATCAACTAGTTTTCCATTCTTTAACATAATTGCTGACGCATCGCAGTCGATGGTTGTGGCTGGTTTTGATGAACCGAATAAAGAACCTAATATTCCGCCTCCGGATGATTGTTTTACCTCATCCCATCCAAGACCCACAATAATCTTTGATAATCCCGCATTATCTTTAGACAGGCTTACTTTCTGTCCTTTCTGTAAGCTAATTGACATGCTCTTCCTCCTATTCTACATCTACTCCGTAATTATTACATAATGCTGCCAGGCCGCCTTGAAAACCGCTGCCAATCGCATTGAATTTCCATTCATCACCATTCTTATAGAGTTCTCCAAAAACAGCTGCAGTCTCTATTGAAAAGTCCTCACCAAGATCATATCTTAAAAGTTCTTCTCCTGTTGCCTCATTACAAATACGGACAAATGCATTGGATACCTGTCCAAAATTCTGATGGCGTGCTTCTGCTTCATAAATGGTTACAGTAAATGCAATCTTTGTAATATTAGCAGGAACCTTTGACAGATCAATTTTAATCTGTTCATCATCTCCATCTCCAGCACCTGTAAGATTATCGCCAAGATGCTGGACACTTCCGGATGGATGAGTCAGATTCCCGTAAAATACGAAGTCTTTCTGATCAGACACCTTTCCTGTATCAGTCAGCAGGAATGCAGCTCCATCAAGATCGAAATCTCCACCTGTGTCAAATGCATTTACATCCCATCCAATACCAACTACCACATTGGTAAGTCCTGGATTTCCTTTCGTCAAACTTACTTTTTGACCTTTCTGTAAACTTACTGGCATATTCTTCCCCTCCTTATGCTACTTCAATTCCGTAGTGTCCACAAAGAGCCGCAAGGCCGCCCTGGAATCCACTTCCGATAGCATTGAACTTCCATTCACCATTATTTCTATATAACTCACCAACAACAACTGCTGTTTCAATTGAGAAATCTTCTCCCAGATCATATCTGATCAATTCTGTTCCATTTGACTCGTCAACCAGACGAATAAACGAATTGGATACCTGTCCAAAGTTCTGATGTCTTTTCTCCGCATCATAAATCGTAACAGTAAAAGCAATTTTCTCAATATTTGCAGGAACTTTTGACAAATCAACCTGGATCTGCTCATCATCTCCCTCTCCGGCACCTGTAAGGTTGTCACCCATATGCTTAACAGATTCGCTTGCATGTGCCAAATTGCCATAGAATACGAATTCTTTCTCTGTTGGACACTTACCATTTGCACCAAGCATAAATGCAGCTGCATCAAGGTCAAAATCAGCACCTGAATCAAACGCATTTACGTCCCATCCAAGACCTACCATAATGCTCTTAAGTCCAGGATTTCCCTTTGTTAAGTCTACTTTCTGTCCTTTAGATAAATTAATCGGCATTGTATTACCCTCCTTGAATTAAATATGATATAGTTAATTGGAATAACTTACTTTGTTGCAGGCGGCATATGATACTGCTTGTCAAAGTCCGCCTTGATAGCCTCAAGTCTTACCTGATCCTCCGCACGCTTCTTTCTGGCCTCTTCTTGAATCCTCTTTGTCTCTTCAATACCACTGGTAATTGTCCTCCAGGTATTTTCAAGCGTCTCAATCTGAATGGAACTGCCAGAGGTAAGTCTTGCAGTAGCCTTAGATACTTCAACACTATTCTGGGCATTCTTTATAAGCATCTCATTCGTCTTCTTATCAAGAGCAGCCATGGATTCAGCCTGAATTTTTTGTCTCTTAAGCAGAATAGCCTGTGCAAGAGCCTGCTTAAATACAGGAAGCGTTACGATAAAGGCTGAATTAATCTTTCTTACAAGATTGTAGTTACTGAATTCCATTGTCTTTATCATTGGAATAGACTGCATTGCAACATTCTCAGCGGTTCTCAAATCCTGAGTACGTTGTTCCATCATCATTAAAGCCTGATTAAGACTGGTTAATTCAAACTGAATTGACTGATCTCCGGTTGTTTCCATATCTTGCTGTCTCTGCGCAATATATGCTTCGATTTCCTTGCATGCCTGCTCACCTGCTAAGATATATTTAACAAGTTCATGATAGAAATTAACATTTGCATCGAACATTGTAGATAGTTTGCGGTTAGACTGCTTTATTTCTGATTCATATTCTTTTAACTGCACATAAATCTTGTCTACCTCTTCACCCATTGTATGATACTTTGCAAGAATCTTATCCAGCTGCTTTTTTAAATTCCCAAACAGCTTTCCGAAAAGAGTGGGATCATCTTTAATCTCCGAAATATCGAATCGATCCATTATCTTCGCAAGTGTTTTAAGCATCTCACTGGTATCATCAAGCTGTGACATATTCATGCTGTTCAATACCACATCTGACGCTTTTGAAATTTCCTCTGCAACTTCTGCCCCAAAAGAAACGATTGTCTCAAGATTGTTTACCTCAATCGTACTAACAATGCGATCCACCTCTTCCGAATTAACAAGTTCCGAGTTCATCTGCTGTCTGTCAGCTACAATATCATACTGCTCAACAACCACGATTTCATCTTTTGTTTCTGGTATTGCTGTTGCAGCCGATGTTGCTGTAGCCGTTGATTTACTAAAGTCAAGTCCCATATCAATTACCTCTCCTAAAAAATTTTTTACGCCTGCCAGGGCGTGTACTATTTAATGAAAGACTTTTCAGGTCAGGAACCTGCAGGTCGTATTTATATTCCCCTATCTGGTGTTCTTCCATTAGTTTCTTATTAAAATACTTTTCGATGCTCTGATATCCGGTTGGTACAAAAAACACAATATCAAAACCTATCAGATTCAGAAAAGCAACCAGTATGGAATCCTCAATTGATATTACCGTCTCTGACGTATTGATATATATCAACTTTGGATTCTTTTTCGTGAAATCAAATTTCTGAATCATTCTTACTATTTCTTTTGGCAGGTTCAGAATTTGCGCAATTACGGTATACTCCGTACCATTCTCTCCAATTCCCTTAATCAATTTTTGGTCAATCAGGTTTTGAAGTTTATCCAGCATAAATTCCTGTATATCTTCTCTAAGAATGCCGTACGGATATTTCGAATGGCTCTTTATTTTATTTCGCTGAAGCTTTCCATTTTTGAAAAACTCTGCCGAAAAAGCCTTCATAGGATTCGATGCCGCTGATTCAATATAAGGAACACTCTTTATCACAATCGTATCATCCGTAATGAGTTCTTTGATTGAAACCCAATAGGGATCAAGCAGACCGTCTTTCACTCCGGATACCTTTGCGAATACAACCGGAATATTTACTACCCCATCAACAATACTAAAGCTGGGACGATACTTAAGTTCCTGATCCCAGAGGATTTTTATCTCCTCATACATTGTCTGTAAGCTAATGACATTCGCCCTTCCATACTGCTGATTTCTATAAATTCCAGTATCCTGATACATCAAAGTATCCAAATCTCTCTCTGCATGATAAGCAACTGTTCCTATCTTAATCTGTGAATTATCCTCAGGGTATCTATTAATAGTCAGGCTCTCCTGATAATTGACCTCATATAACAGCTTATCACTCAGGCAACACTTCACATTTAGGTTTGGACAAAGAACCAATACATCAACAGGAAGCCTTGCAAAAAAGCTTAGGAGCATTGCCTCATTCTCATTCTTACATCCTCCCATGTAAATGAAGCAGCCTATTTCCGGCAGCTTCCAATTAGAAAATAACTGGGGCATGTATCGTTTCAGCCAGCACAATAAATATACCGCTTTATTCGTAAGTCTGTTAAGATTATCTCCATCCTTCTTTGCTTCTGCCAGTACCACATCAACAAAAGCCTTATGCATGATTCTCTCCAATTCAATATTAGCTGTATATTTTATATTATTGACCAAATCAAAAATCATTTGGTCCTGTTTGACATAGTTTCCACGTTTCACTCCTGCTATTTCTTCAGGAGCAGGCTTCGGTATTTCTTCGTTTACAATAACGATTTTTCGCTTTGAATTTTTTAATTCCTGATATAACTGCAGCAGTTCATTCGCATAAGTAAGTTTATCTTCCGCACCATTAATCCGGCAGAAACAATTGTAAAAGAACTTAGGATCATTCCCTCTGACAGCAATGCTCTCTCTGATATCATCAAGCCCCTTCCCCTTAATCCAGGCATTTGTACAATTATTCACAGAAGGCCGCGTTCCATACAGTCTTTCGTTATTCATTTCATTCTGTATTTCATCCCGCACTTTTTTTATGCAATATCCTTGCGGAAATGGCTGCATCCCATTCATTTGAAGATTATCAGAAAGCAATGAACCTGGATCTACTTTCAAGTAACTCTGATCTCCTTGATACTGCAACATGACTACATCACAGCCTGCATTTGATAATATAGATATCAGCATCAGTTCATAATTACTGACATCTCCCTCATACAATATCTTCGGAATATTATTTTCGCCCAGTTGGTTTACAATCCTTTCAAATTTGTAATATAACCAACACATAAACTTTATATATGCATTTTTGAGCATATTCTCTGTCTTTCCACCTTTTCTCATGGCGTCAAGAGAATCATATATGGAGGCCGCCACATTCTGTCTTTGAAAATCGTTCATTCGCGGCAGCCACTTCTTCAAACTTGTTGTTATGAATCCCAGATTCATTTGGAAATCCATTCCCATTATCTCGCTATAGTACGCAAGATTTTTTTCATCCGGATTTGGAATTTTACCTTCGATAACAACACCTGTCCGTCTTGCCACATCATAATACTTCTTGATAAAATCTCCTATTTCCGCTGAATATCCATTAATCCGATAAAAATATACCTCTTTATTCTGTCGATTATTTAATTCCACAAAATAATCATTAAGGTTCCGAATCTTTTTGTGTTCTAACATACAGCATTCTCACCTTCAATATCTATTCATCTTGTTTTTGTTCATTACGTAGCCAAGGCCTGAACCAACCATTCCCCCTAGAATATGAGTAAGATTAGAAACATTATCCCGAATAAAAATACCATCATATACTTGCTGTCCAATATAAATTACTGTAACAAGAATAAAAGTAAGTGGTATTTTTCCTTCTTTAATACTTGTCAATGAAGATAACAAAATAAATGAAAAAACAACACCGCTTGCTCCAAGCAGCTGAACGTGTGGAAAAAAAATGAAATTAATAATACCTGTCACAAGTGCAGTTGCCAATATCACAAACAATATATTGGAAGAACCATACTTCTCTTCAAGCAATGGTCCGACTACCAATAGCATCATAATATTGCCAAAGAAATGATCCCATCCTGCATGTCCTAACACGTGACCAAAGAATCGCAAGTATGTGAGCGGACTCAATAATGATGATCTGTAAACACTAAATAAAGCATTCGTAGAAGCGCTTCCAGTTACTTTATCCAAAATCAATACAATAAAACACACTATTGTAAATCCCAAAATGACCGGAGAGTTAAATGATAATTGTATCTTTTTCCTGTTGCTGCTCATAAATATTCCCTCTTACATTTATATATGAAATCTGCATAAAAGTATATCATATTAGTACTTTCTTTTCAAGCGAAACAGCTTAAACATATGACATTATCCCACACAATTTGGCATCAATTAAGAAAACCATTTGCAAACAACAATATACTCTCATATCCGATAGCCAGATTTATATTTTGTCCACTGTCAATTCCGGCAGTGCTAATACCGATTACTTCCCCTTGCATATTAAGAACTGCGCCGCCCGAACTTCCGTGAGAAATCGGTGCAGTAAACTGTATCATATCAACATCATTAATATTTCTAAAACCGGAGATGATTCCATCGGAAACCGAATTGAATAATCCTAACGGGCTTCCGATTGCCACTACTTTTTGTCCTCTGACCAGTTTTTTACCGCCTCTATATATGGGAAGGGGGTTCAGTTGTTTCCTTATTCTGATAACGGCCAGGTCAGTGACTGAATTGTATTTTATAACTTCGTCGGTGGCATAGTCTTCTTCATCATCCTCTATCCGTACCTTGAAAAACCTTCCACCTGCAGCCACATGATTGTTCGTCAGAATATATCCTCCCCGCCCTATCATAATTCCAGATCCGGTTCCAATCCTATCTCCTTTTTGATCATGAACCGCTATCAAAACGATTGATGAAGCAAGCTGGGCCAGTTCTTCAAAAGTTTTTTCCTGATTTTGACTTTGCGGTAGGATAATCCGTGATGAATTCATCACAGTCCGTTGTACGTTTGAATTTGGAGTTGCTGTACTATGCCTGTCAGGTCTTTCAGGAAGAGTAACTTTATTCTGCCGATTATGTATATCTATCAATTCGCTGCTCTTTTTCTCCTTTAATTGCTTACTATCGACCTTTTGGGGAACATATGGTTCATACACTCCAAGGCTGGCATTTCCAAACTCGCCCAACGGAAGCGCAACAGACAGGCTTTTCAGCGAATCCGAAATATCAGCGTCACTCTTATTTTCGATAAGAAGAACATCACATCCCAACAGGGTAAGAAAATAAAAAAACAAGTATTCTTGTTCCTTAATGATATTGTCAGCAATTACCTTTACACATCCTCTTTCACTCCACCCAGATAAGGAATCCTTGGCCGCAACGTCCAGCCAATACATAATCTTAGTGGCAAAATTCCTAATCATGGAGTCTGTGACTGTAGCTTTTGATTCTGCATATCTTTCTATCACCGTCTTATAAGCTTCACACAGCACTCCCTCTAAGTCAGAGTTGATTGGAACACTTTTCAAAGTAAATGGTTCCCCCTTCTTCCAATGATCATAGATGTTTGAGTAGTACGAAGAATCATTTTCATCCATTATTTTAGGTAATGAATTCATGCGAATATATTTCAATCGATGATTCGCCATTTCCATTCCCATCTTTTTATCCACATCATTTATCAGATCAACAAGATTTAATGGCTCTCCAATACCTCTGACAAAATATACATCTCGTAAATCATTATGAAATCCCCCTCTGATACTTAAAAATGTCTCTATCGACTTTATCGTCATTATGTTGTGTCTAAATGTTATTTTTGCTCCCATCAGGGCGGCACCACCTTTGTAAACTTATACTGATTTATTTTATCACACATATTATATCTAATCTATCTTTTTGAGTAAAAGGATGATATAATCAATTTCGGTTATCCATTTTCAGGGATGTAAAATGCTTTTTCGGGGGGATATATCAATTGAAAAACAGTATTCTTTATTATAGTGTTGGAGCACTCCTTTATTGCCCAGCCAACAAAAAGACAATTGCAGATTCCATTATCAATGAGAAATTCGGAAATAAATTTTCATTAGCCCTATGTCTTGAAGACACCATTAATGATGATTTTGTTATGGAAGCCGAGCAGGATTTGATTGCGTCTATCAATCAAATCTTCATTCGTTTCCAAAAACAACCTTTCTATCTGCCAAAAATATTTATTCGCGTTCGAAATCCTGAACAGATTGGACGACTGACAAAAGCCTTCGGCAACAGTATTGAGATCATTACCGGCTACATCATACCGAAATTCACGTCTGATAATGCCAGCTCGTATATTCAGGAAATAATAAAAGCTAATGAACAGGCTTCTAAAGAAATATATATGATGCCGATATATGAAAATTCTTCGATTATCGATCCACGTAATCGTATTGACATCCTATATGGACTAAAGGACATGCTGTCATCCATAGAGGAACTTGTCCTGAACATCCGTGTAGGTGGAAATGATTTGTGCCATATATTCGGTTTCAGAAGACACTCTGATGAGTCAATCCACCGAATAAAACCCATTTCAAATATTTTCGCTGATATAATAACAGTCTATGGCATGGACTATGTTGTTTCAGGACCTGTATGGGAATACTATTCCGGTGAGCATTGGGAAAAAGGATTGACACAAGAGATACAAGATGACAAGCTCTGCGGCTTTACTGGAAAAACTGTGATACACCCAAACCAGATTCCCGTAGTAAATAAATCATATCAAGTTTCAAAATCGGATTTTAACGATGCACAAGCAGTACTGAATTGGAATAGAAACTCAAATTCATTCGTATCCGGGAATTTTACGAATGAACGAATGAATGAATATAAGATTCATACTAATTGGGCACGGCAAACACTATTCCTTGCTGAAGCTTTCGGAATAAAAGATTAATAATAAGAGCAGGCACCCCATGAGAGTCCTGCTCTTTTTCAAAGCTATCCTAATATTTTACTTATTTTATCACTATGCTCTTCTTTTGAAATGATACCCATTTGAAACTGCATATCAATTTTTCTCAGCTGCTCATAATTATCCAGTTTTTTCTGGACAACCGCAAGCTTTTCATCATACTCTTCCTGCGAAATAATATCCATCGATAATGCTTTATCCAATTTTGCCTTTTCTCTATCAAAGTCATCCTGAGCTTTCTTCTGCCTGCGCTCTTCTTCCTCTTTCTTTGCAAGCATCTCTTTTTCTTCAAGGGCCACCTCAATTTCCGCAAGCTTGTCCAAATCTGGCTGCATCGCCTCAAGAATATCGGAAACATCAAATGCATTGCTTGCATCTGCAGCTTTCATATAGTCCGCATATCTTTTTCCAATTTCTGCATAAGACTCTTGCAGTCTCTTTTCTATGACTGATTTCTGAACTTTCATTCCCGCTAATTCGCTTTGCTCTTTTGATGTACTATAAATAGATGTTCCAAGATTTTTAGCTGAATCAATTACATTTTCGCCGACTTCCTTGACAGCCTTTGTGGCTTTTTCAAACATGTCCATTGTCATGACCTCCTGATTTTATATTGTTGTTCGCCTATTTGCGCAGTACACAAGACGACCTGGTAACGGAATTGTATCACATATTTTCTTCTTATATGCGCTTTTTAGATATTTTTAATGATTGTTAATTATTGATTAATACTTCTCCTAGGCATCAGCCAATTTTTTTATTATTCCGCAGCATTTATAATGTTTAAGCGGATAATATTCCACCGGAACCTTTTTCTCTTCTGCCAAACGCACCAGATGACCTAATTGCGGATCATTTTTATAGCGTTCATCAATAAGAACCTTCCATGGAACTCTTCTGAGCAAAACTCTGGTCGCTTCTCCAATCCCCGGTTTAATCAGATTAATGTCACTAATATCAAAAGTATTCGCAATCTGTTTTACTTCGTCAATTCCAAGTCCAGATATTGGTTCACTTTCAATAGTTGAATTCATCTCAAACTCCTTTTCTATAGCATCAATGAATTCGTAAGACAAATCAGCTTCCTTAAGTTCGCCATAATAAACTGCACCATGGAAATCATTCTCCCCTATAATATCGGCTCTTAGGAAAGTCCTGCTGACCAAGCCTGACACTGTACTATTTAAACAAGAACTTGGAATAAGAATGTCTTCATGTGTACCACACAGTTCCGTTACATTAGCAGGATCTGCAATGACAGCGATATCTGCCAAAACACCCTCATATGCTGCGACATCTTTCTTAAGCTCATTTAAAATGGCGCCTTTCCCAATCCAACCATCCACAAATAGCAACTGTTGCGGCTTATAGCTCTTGAGCAAATATTTCATCGCATTATCATCAATTCCTCTTCCTCGAATAATGGAAATAGAATAATGCGGGACATTCATCTGATACTTCTTAGCAATATATCTTTTTACTAAAATACCAATCGGTATTCCTGCCCTTGCCAATGAGACCAATACAATCTCTTTCCCTTTTTTTTCTATAATTTTATCTGCAAGTTTTCCCACAGCCAATGCTACAGGTTTCGAATAGTTTTCAAGCGCTTCCCTATATACCTGCATATACTTTTCTGTGGGAACATATTCTATCGGAAGCATTTCACTATAATGCTTTCCAGCTTGAATCAGTTTTTCTCTTTCTTCTGTTGGCTGAGGTTCGACCAGGCCTGTTATGTCTTTCAACAGCAGGATTACATCCTCTTCACTATATGAACTCCTCAAACTAACACCACCTAACAACCGATATTTTTTTCATTTTACCACTCAATGCTTTGACCAGTGTCTCTAAACCTTTCTTATCGGACAGCTCCGAATCCGTGATAATGATAACCTGGTCATATGAATAGATATCGTAAATAAACGTCTTTCTATCAGAATCATATAGACTATATAAATCATATCGGCAGTGTAACGGATAGTCTGGTTCTTTGCTGACAGCTATTGGGCTTCTCGTGGTAGAATGGCACTTTACATTACATCCCATTCCTTCCATTTTACTACCTAGAAATAATGCTGGATACATGAATTCTTCCGAACCCACTACAAGCACGTTCTCATCCTTATTTAAAGTTATTTTATTAAGAACTTCATCTGCAAGACTACTGCATGCCTTCTGATAATCATTTGCGTCTACCAGTCGTCTGGCATTCATCCAGCCGCCAACAGAAATAACAGGGACCTCATCCACCACATCGTCATTCGCCTCTACATACTCGCCATCCCCTGCAAAAGTATCTGCAACCAAACCATAGTTGGAATGGTCCGTCTTAACCAGATAATGAAGATCTATCTTTTCCCCATCGTATGCATTAAGATATTCATCAGTCATACCATTTAGAATGGATGCAACAGCAAACTTGATTCCATTTTGGTATTCATTACGCATAATTTGAATTATATTCATAATTGTATTGCCGGTAGTTACTTCATCCTCAACGAAAACAACTCGATCAATATGATTTATTACCTTATCAATATCATCTTTCACTAACTTCTGTTCCGTTGCATGACTATGCTCTTCCGAAAAAAACAGATATTCCACACCCGGTATTATCTCTCGTGTAGTTTGTATATATTTTGTTCCTAATGTGATTGCCACCTGTGCACCAATAGCCGTAGCCGTCTCAGCAAACCCGATCAATAATAATCTTTCTCCTATGTATTTATCTTTTATCATACAGGCAAGTCTTTCAAACACTCCCAAAGCCTTTGATGGCGAAACAGGAACGTGCTTTCCCTGTAATGGATTCACTACCAGATAATTTCTTTTTGTGTTATTCTCTCGTTTTGCTATTCTTACTAAATCCTCTTCAATATACTCCATTTTTCCTTTTTTCCTTAATTTGTTATTTCAGATTCTTTATCCCATGCCATATTTTTCCACTTGCTTTTGAAGATAAGCAAATACAGTATAGCAAAGGTGGCAACTATTTTCAATTCAGACTTGCTTTTGTATACAGCTTTCACTTACGGTCTATCGTGTTTCCTTCCATAACCTCCCCATACCTGAAACATCCCTCCTGATGGTCATTGATGATTCCGCAGGCCTGCAGATGGGAATACACAGTAATGGAACCCAAGTATTTGAATCCCCTCTTTTTTAAATCTCTGCTAATCCTGTCCGAAAGGTCATTCTTTGCCGGAAAGTTCCCATTTTGGTGTTCCATATACAAAATTGTTTTTCCCTTTGAAAATCCCCATAAATAATCACTGAACGTACCAAATTCCTCCCGTACATTCAAAAAGCACCTTGCATTGTGGATAACCGCCTCAACCTTCCTCCTTGACCGGATCATCCCCTCTGTTTCCATGATCCGCTGGATATCCTCTTCTTTGTATGCTGCCACCTTCTGATAGTCAAATCCATCAAAACACTTCTGGAATATCTCCCTTTTTTGTATCATCATGTTCCAGTTCAAACCGCATTGCATGACTTCCATCATCAAAAATTCAAACTGTTTTTTATCCTCATGCAAAGGAACTCCCCATTCCTCATCATGGTATTTTATCATCTTTTCATTACACAGACACCACGCACACCGCTCCATTTCCAACCTCCCTGCAACAATTTTCTTATATGCTATATGTTATCTTTCTCCATGACATAATTCGTCAAGGAAATTCCGCCTCTGATAACCTGCTGTTCTTTCCTTATTTCATATCCTCTGGACATAAAGAACGGTTTTGCCGTAATGGAAGCATGTACCGTTATTTTGTCCACATCCGCCACCTTTTCCAGCTCCTTACAGATAGCCGTGGCAATTCCCTGGTTTTGATAATCCTTGTGGACATACAGTCTGTCAAGATATCCTGTTGCATCAATGTCACCAAATCCAACGATTCTATTATCCTTAACAGCAACCATCGTATCATGTTCTGAGAACGTCCTGTTCCATTCTTCCAAATCCACACTGCCGGTTGCCCATGCGTCCAACTGCTCCTTTGTATAATCCTTCGCATTTACAGTATGGACAGTCTGGTAAAACAGCCCGGCTAAATACTCACAATCTGATGGTGTATATTTTCTAATGACCAATCTCCTTTTACCTCCTGTCTTTCATACAAATTATCAATCAAATAACAAGCATACCTTTCCAGCTATAAATAGCGTATCGTTCTTGAATCTGCATGTCAAGCAGTTTGTATAAAGCTGCAAATTTTCGGGTAACAATTCAGCCTGTTTTGCAAAGGGGATGGATTTGGATAGGCTGACGTGGGAACCGGGTATCCAAAATCCGGAGCAGTAAGCTTTTTCAAGCCTGCCACTCCGGATTTTTTCTTTACCCAGTCATATAAATATACGCATCCTCTAACCCCGCCTCTATAGGGCTGCAGGACAACCCCGGCTTTTTCTCACTGACGATTTTAAGCTGCAGCCCTCTTTCCGTATAAATCTTGGAGGATATCCGATACTTTTTCATCAACTCCCCTGCCTCTTCCTCCTTAATCCCCTCGCAAAGCCATACATGACCTTTTGCCTTCTCCATGAGCTTTTTCATTTCTCCTTCATAAACCATCCTTCCCTTCTTCATGATAGCAAGCTGATTGCAGGTTGCAGCCAGATCCTCCACCACATGTGTGGAAAACAGCACAATTCTTTCTCTGGAAAAATCCACCAAGAGATTTCGTATCCGTATTCTCTCCTCCGGGTCTAATCCGGTAGTGGGCTCATCGATGACAAGTACCTGTGGGTCATGCAAAAGGGCCTGAATCAGCCCTACCCGTCTTTTCATTCCTCCGGAAAGCTGTCTGTTCTTTTTATTCTGGTGTTCACTAAGGCTTGTTTTCTCCAGATAATAATCCAGCCGTTCCCTGCACCGTGCCTTTGACATACCAGCAAGCCCTCCCATATATTCCAACGTCTCCCTGACGGTCAGGTTGGGATAGAGCCCAAGCTCCTGAGGCAGATATCCTATTTCCCTCCGGATTTTCTCATAGCTTTCTTCCTTATATTCCATGTCATTTAACAATACCGTCCCTTCCCTGGGCTTTAACAGAGTGGTAAGCACCCTCATCAGTGTGGTCTTCCCTGCGCCGTTTTCTCCAAGCAGTCCATAAATGCCCTTTTCGATTTGAAAGCTTACATGGTCCACCGCCCTTGTTCCATTTTGAAATGTTACTGTAATATCTCTTCCTTTTATTGCCATATCCGTCACCCTGCTTTCTGTTTATTTTCATTTCTCACTTCCGATTGCATGATGCTGCCCTTCACGCTTCCTGTTTTCCTATCTGGGAATCCATACCTTCTTTTTCACTTTCCAGCCTCCTAAGAGCAATAAAATGCTTCCAAGCAGCATTGCACTAAGCTTTCCCCAAATCCAGTTTCCTTTTAAGCTGCTGTCCAAAAAGCCCGTTCCCGTTCCTCCATAGGCAAACACATAAAGCGCCTCCGGAAGCCTCTGTCCCGTAGTGGAATTTAAAAGGCTCCAGACAATTACCGAAATTCCAAGACCTGCCCAAAGATTATTCCAAAGATTTACCAAAGTAAAAGACAGGCTTCCAAAAAAGAATATGCTCCCGATTGCCGCAAGTCCAAACCAAAGCCATAAAACCATATCGGAAGTCTCAAAGGACTTTTCCGGCCTTTGCCAGTAAAAGACAAAGTAGCCTGCCATGGCAATGATGGTCAGCCAGATTACCTGCAGAAAAAAACGCTGCCGCAAAGTCTGCCATTTTCTTTTTCCAGGACATAGCTGAAACACTTCCCACCTGCCTCCTGAAAACTCCTGATAATAGCCGTCTGCACAAAACACCATAGCCAACAGCGCTATGTTAGCATCCATTGCCGCTCCGATTTCCCTTACATCAGATATCCCTCTGACAAAGGCTAAAATAATCACGAACAGGATGGAATATACCCCTTTATAAAAAGGAACCGCTATTTTCACATTGTATTTCACCAGACCTTCCTCCTTTTCCACAAAAGAATGCAAACTCCTGTCAATATAACGGAAAACAGTAAAAGTGCCGCCTGATTCACTGCTGCCATGGGAGGGGGCGTTATTTCCAAAAAGCTCCCTGGAAAACGCACCATAATGGCAAGAGGCCTTCCATAATATCCATAGGCTCCTTCCTCATTCCTGCTTCCCATATTGGAATAGACTGCATACAAAATCAATGCCGGAACAGCCGGAAGAGGACTTTTAAATGCCAGGGAAACTGCACCATATACGCATACGATCACCAAAAGATTGGGAAGGTTATACATACCTACCGCTTTCCATATATCAAGGGCATTTACCGGAAATCCTGCCTGCCTTCCCCATTGCAGGCTTATCTGCCAGAATATGGCGGTTATAATAAACGTAACTGCCAGCATAGCCGCCATGCCCCCGCAGATTTTTCCAAGCACATACTGTACCGCACTGACAGGCTTTGTATGAAGCAGCTCGTAAGTATTTTTCTTCATATCCTCCCAAAAAAGAAATGCCAGCAGGATGATAGCATAAAACACCATGAAAAGCCCGAAAAAATCCGCATATTTCTCCGCAAAATAGTGGGTATAGCAAGCTTCCTCCATTTTTTCCTCTATATAACGGTTTACTTCCTGCAGAGTTCCTTTTTTTAGATCAAAACACGAAAAAGAACTGTCGCGGATAATAAAGGAATACTCCTGCTCCAAATAAGCGACTGCTTCTTTTTCAGACATATGCTCCATAGAGGCAACCACCTCTTCTGCCTCCTCCCTGCTCATTCCAAAAAACGGACTCTGAAGATCCTGTTCAATCTGTTTTAACGCTATGCCATACCGCTCTTCCCTGCTGCAAGGAATATAGCCGCCTTCCACCCCCTCGTTTCCAAATTGCTCCTCTGCTTTTGCAAGCTCTTTTTCATCTGCAAAATAGTGTAGCTGTAAATAAGGCTTAAGCTGCATACATACCCCTAGAAATACAAGGATAGCTCCTATATAAAAAACAGGGTTTTTGAAATAATTCTTACATTCTCTTTTTACAATGCTCCACATAATCTGCCTCCTTTCAAAAAAAAATTGTTTTTCCCTGCTCCTATATCGTAGCAAAGGAAAAACAATGAAATCACAACCGCAGAAAAACAAGCTGTATATTTTAATATATTATGGAAAAATATGCCTTGGCATATGCACCTCCCTTTTCCCTGTTGCCAAGACTTAATTTTCCTCCATGTGCTTCACAGAAAACTCTGCACAAATAAAGACCCAGTCCAAAATGTGTCAAAGAATCCGCCTCCTTTCCATGATAATAAGACTTTGTAAGAGTTTCAAAGGATTCTAAAAAACCTTCTCCATCATCTGATACTTCTATCACAAAAAAGGACTGTTCTGTATACAAGACAATTTGAATTTCCTCTCTGGCATACCGGATTCCGTTTGTAAGAAGATTTTCCAATACCTCCAGCATGATGGAGTCATCCCCGCATAATTCATTGACCTCTACCTGTTCTCTAAGCTTCCATCTAATTCCCTTTTCCTTACACAACATCCTGACCGTGAAAAGCAGCTTCTTTTTCAGCGCTTCATAGGAAACCGCTTTATATTCCGGCTTTCTTTCCTCCATCTTAGACATTGCCTGGGTAATATCCAAAAAGTCGTTCAGCCGTTCCATCTGCTTCATTTCCTCTTTGAGCATTTCCTGAATACTTTCTTTCTCAAGCTCCTTCTCTCCGGCAAGCTCTAAAAGCATTTCCTGATATCCCTTCATGACCGCCAGAGGCGCCCGCATGTCATGGGAAATAGCTGCTCTTAAGTTTTTTTCATTTTCCACCATCTGCCACATCCTTTGGTTATTTTCCAATAGCTGGCCTCTCATTTTTTCAAAGGAACGGCATACCTGCCCCATTTCATCCTGATTGTCATACTCGATAGTAAAATCCAGTGTATTTTTCCTGATTTTTTCCGAGCCTTCCATGAGAATTTTTAAAGGATATCTTAATTTATTCCGGTAAAACAAAAACATTGCTATGACACAGCCTGCAACAGAAAGAATCAACACATCCCATGTACTGATAAAATCACAGACTTCCACGATTACATTGTCCATATCCGTCATATAATAGCTGCCGACCCGGCTCACCTCACCCCTGAATTCCGGTATCTGCTCTTCCATTTCTATCTGCTTTAAAACTGTCCCTTCCTCTATATATTGGCTCCATATTCTTTTTTGCGTCCTTTCCGCAAAATACGTAAGTCCCACGGAAAGAAAAAAGCTGCTCATCAGGGCAATACATAAATAAAGGACCATTGCTTTTCTTAAGGTAAGATTTCTTATTTGTTCCATTTATAACCGCACCCCCAGACCGTTTCTATCCATTCCCTCTCAGAGTATTTGGAAAGCTTGTTCCGAATGCGCCTTATCAGCTCCGTCACTACTCTGCTGTCTCCCTCGCCCTCATAGGCGCAGACCCTTTCATAAATCGTTTCCTTATCATAAACATATCCTGCATTTCCTGCCAGGAATTCAATAATCTCATATTCCATTTTCGTAAACTCGATTTCCTCTTCTCCCCATGTAACAGTCCTTCCGGCAAAATCAATGCCAAGCTCTCCAAAGAAACGGATCTTAGCTTTCTGCCCGTGACGTTCTTCCCGTTTTAAATGGGCTATGATCCTTGCTTCCAGCTCCTTTAGGCTAAAAGGCTTTACAATATAATCATCCCCGCCGGAAAGCAATCCATTGATCCGGTCCTGCTCCTGGATTTTTGCGGTTAAAAAAAGAATGGGGCAGCTTACTTTGTCCCGGATGAGCTTACATAGGGAAAGCCCGTCTAGTCTGGGCATATTGATGTCCAATAAAATGATGTCCGGTTCTGTTTCTATTTTCTTTAAGGCTTCTATTCCATTTTCTGCCTGGAAAACCAGATAGCCTTTTTTGTCAAAATATAGTTTTAGCATTTTTAACAGATCTTTGTCGTCGTCTACTAGTAGGATTTTGTATTGGGTCATGGGAAAGTGCCTCCTGCTGTTTTTTGGGGAAGATTTTGTACTGCTTTGGGGAAGGTTGTGGCGGGGCGGACGCAAAAGAGGGATGTGGGTGGATTCCAGGCATTGTTTTTGATGGAGCTTTTCCTAAACAGCCTGAGGAAGGTTATGGCAGCCGGTCGGGTCGTCATATAGCGCCGTCCGTGGCGCAATACGACTAAAATTGCCGTCCATGGCAATTTTCCCCTGGGTTTCTGGACAGGCTGTTAAGGAAAAGCACCATCAAAAACAATGCCTGGAATCCACCCACATCCCTCTTTTGCTGTTTCGTTTCTGCCTGTACGCTTTGCTAAGCTGTTGCCGTCTTTTAAAGTAGTGGCAAGGCTTTTCAAGGTATTCTGCGGATAAAGTAACGGTTGCTTTTTTTAATTGTTTCCAAAAAGTTCTAGGTTATTCCGAATCTACTGTAACACTTGTTTTTTAATTCTTTTCAGAGAACCTCAGGTTATTTCAAATAAAATATCTATTGCTTTTAAATTCTAAAAACTTCCAGATTATTTTATTCCAAATATAAATATCACCCGCTTTTAAATCCCTTCCAAGTCGTTAAAATCATCACAAAAGCATAAGCCTTTGGTGCAATAGAGGGCTTTCGATACCCAGTAGGAACTGGCATATCATCTAGTAGTCTTCTGGGCCTTGGCAAAGTCGCCAGCACTTACGCACCGTATTTTGGTGCGTTAGTACT
>CAMWWJ010000002.1 GCA_947177925.1 uncultured Lachnospiraceae bacterium | reverse complement strand
ATCTATGGTATTCCATATACTTTTATAAAATGTGACAAGTTCCTTTATCGTATATTCATAATCAGAAAAAGTAAACTTTCCCATCTCTTTTAATAGGCGGCCATTATCCCCTGTATATTCTCTTTTTAGTGTATCATTTTCTACTATAATGTCCTGTGAAACATCCATCACTCTTTTTATCATTTGAGCCAGTGATAATAAGTCTATCTTTCTTCCGCTGCAAACATTGTAATGCTTATAGGCAGGTTCATTTTCAATGAACCACTTCACAATTTCACCTAGGTCATCAATCCATAAATAATCAAATACTACATTTTGGTGAATGATAATAGGCCCACCATTTAAAACTCTGCAGATTGTATTGGAAATAAATCTCCTATCCCATTCTTCATATTTTCCATACACACCAAATAATCGCAAATCATAAACATTATCCAGATATTTTGTTTGCTTTGCCATAATGTATTTCGAAAAACCATATGGATCCTGCGGAATAAATGTTCCAAAAAATTCTTCTTTCATACTGGGAACATAATTGTTCATATCATATTCTGCCCCACTTCCGAAATACAGCATTTTGCCAAAAAGCTTCTGATTTTTTTCAAGATGAAAGAACATTTGTAAATTCCCATTCAAAGAATCATATGCCGAATTTTGCTTATTACGGGTTGTATTAACATTAGCAGAATGAATGACAACATCAAACTTTTCTTTTTCTAAATAACTGAACACTGCATCCCCATCCAATAAATTCAGCTCATCATGTGTTGGTGCCTTTATGACATATTTATCTTGTAACTGTTCTTTTAAATTCCTTCCAATAAAACCGCTCCCACCCGTAATCAATATTTTTTTCATCCTATCATCCCCATCTGCATTCCTCGTAAATCATCATGGCCATATATTACTTTGAGCAATTCCATTAAAATAATCATCATTATTAAATACGGATTTCATATGTTCTGAAATCAAAGTATCCGATTGGAACAAATATCCATAAATTTTATCACTAAATTCAAGCTGTGGCTTCCATTCCCTAAATTCTCCATATAATTCAAAGTAATTCTCTGCATAATCGCTTAAGATTGCATCTTGTACTTTTTTCATGTAAAAAAATTTAATATTTTCTTTTTCCTCAAAAATAAATCTGCCCTCTTCTCCAACACAAATCAGAGAAGCATCCGGATCTGTCAATATGCACTCCAGTACTAAATAATATTTAGACAAGTTATATTCCGAAAGATAAGAGGTAAAATTGCCATATGCTGTCCGGACATCTTCCTGTGAAAGCATCTCATTTGGCAAATTCATAGTGGCAAAATACCTTCCCTGAAACTGAGAATCTAACAGTTTTTGTAAATAATATTGTACTGTTCCTCCTGCAACAAAATCAAATAAGACATATTTATGTCCATCACTTATATTACGGCTGTCCAAATATGCAAGATAATTATTTTTTTCTATTTGAGCTTCATGAAAAATTCTATTTTTATGAGTTAACACAGCATGCTTCAACTGTTGTTCATTAACATCATGCACATCCTTTTCCATTTCTTCATCCACAATTTCCAGCGAAAGTCCAAATCGCTTTTCCAATAATTCCCCTATTGTCCCTTGGAAACTTCTTGACAGTATTTGTAAAATATCACTTTCTGACTCTATAGCCGGCACCATAACTGCCCTTCTCGAACACTTTATATAACAGCTCGGAGGAATAGACTGATATTTGGATATCCTGTCATACAATTTCTTCATAAAATAACCATCTCTTGACGGAAATATCAGCATGTCATAATCAGTAATATCACTATGTATCAACCATTGGACAAATTCCAGCATCATTGGAGCTACGAAACATGCCCCCAAACTTTCCAAAGAACGAATACTCACTTTTCCTTTACTTTCTGTCAAAGCAAATGGATCATTCAATAATTTTGCTGCTATCAAACCTAAGATTGCCCGTTTTTCTTTTGAATCAAGCTTAGCCATTATTTCCTGCATATTGGATGCCATCAATAACTCATAAGCGCTATATATGTGAAATACATCTACTCCTGCCTGTTTCCCCCTTTCTATGTCATTATATCTGTTGTCCCCTATATGTAAAATCTTGCTGTTTTTTTCGTTTTCTATGAGACAGGAAAATAACTCCCCCGTCCTTTTTTCTTTTTTACAGTCACATGATACAAACAATTCTTTGAATCCTGTAATTCCCAAATCCTGAAGCATTTCCGCAAGCAATTTTGCTGGTATATACATATCAGAAACCAAATAAATTCTTTTTCCTTTATCCATGGACCATTTATAAATCTCCACCATTTTTGCTCTTTGAATCAGACACTTTTTTTCAATTTCAAGCTCTTTTTTCCAATATTTGTTAATAAGTCTGGCATCAACATGATAATCTTCCTGCATTTTTTTATAAATATCACCAATGTCAGGAACTCCCTCACATGCCTTTTCAGCTTCCATTCTCCAGCTTTTAAATGGTACATCATACCCTTCGTTTCTTCCCCATTCTTCCACAAGCACAAAAATATCTTCCGGTTCCAATACCTTTCGCATAATTAACGTATCAAAAATATCAAAAGAAATCACTTCGTGTGCTTCAATTTCCTTTTTTAAATCTTCTTCGGTATAGTTCCAATACTCCAACAAGCTATTATCAAAAGGTTTTTCATTCTTTTTAATTTCATCTCCCCTATAATTAAATATCTTAATACCATGAGCTGATGATAAATGCTCTATTCTCTTATAGATAATGTTAATAACAGAATCTCTTGCAATTATGACAATCAATGGTTTATTAGAAATGACCTCCTGTTCATCCAGCACTTTAAATCCATAAATAGTCTGTCCCACTGTTTTGCTGTCCATTAATCCAATAATATTATAATCTTTTGCTCCACACAAAACCGCTTCCGTATTTTTACCAATTCCATAAATTACAATCGGTTCTTTTTTATGGCTCTCAAACCCCTGTTTAAAAAGCCTTACTATCATTTCCTGTTCTGTCTCCAGCATATTATCCCTTTTCATAACTTTCTTTTAATATCGCCTGTTGTTTCAAATGTTCATATTCTTCTCTATTGACTATTGTATATGCCGATTTTTTCATATTGCCGGTTATTTGAATGCCAGCTTCTATTATTTTGTTAGGTAACGTCCCTAAATCACAATAATTACATGCCTCAGCATAATTACTGTAATATAATTTTTTTATTTTTTCTCTAATACCGTCTACGGATTCTCCCTGTGATAAATCAAAATAATCTTCTTCGGCTTCATATGCGCCTAATCCATGCATTCTTGCACTTCTGGCACAAGTATGGAACTTTCCATTGTGAATTCCTTTCATCAACCTACTTTGCTCACAATTCAAATAAGAAAACTGCAATTCCTCTTTTGTACGATTGCGATATTGAACTCCTCCCATATCCGTCCATGTCTGTTCAGTTAATACTTTAAAAATAATTCCCTGCCTTTCAAACAAGGCAATCAACCGGCTCATTCTTTCCAAATGTCCATAATCACTTATTTCTACCATAATTTTAGGATTCTTCAACAAATCAACTATATCTTCACTTGGAATAATCGTACTATTTGTAATCAACATAATACCCAATACCTTTTTTTGATGAATGAGATATTCCAACATCTCTTTCAAATGAGGGTATAAAAACGGCTCACCGCCAATTGTAATCCTGATACACTCATCAATAGCGGAAAAAAACATCTCCAAATCCTTTATGTTTTGCGAAATATCCACATCAGCCGGACTTTCAAACATGGGAAGCAAAGAGGAACATCCTTTACACCTTAAATTGCATCTGGTTGTAGGCATAATCATGACCCTTGGCAATACTAGTGGCCTTTCTTCCCCTTCTTTTCCTATTATGAACTTTTTTTTCTCCTGGACTAATTTCTCCCTTTGCTTTCCGAAAATATTATTTTGTTCCAATACCGACTCATATTCCCGGATACATTCATTTAATATTCTATTTTCGAAAAATTCCCAGCTGTCAGAAGCATAATTTACCTTCAAATGCGGATAAGAATATATTTCCAATTCCTCTGGCAGAGTCATATGATTTAACTGATAAATAATATCCCGGTAATATCCCGATGTCACCAAAAGACAGGTTTTATCATCGAAATGCTGCATAATGTCTTCCGGCTTAATAACCAGATATTCTATTCCCTGCAATAAAATGGTCTTCCCCTGCTTTTGGGCAGCATTGTCTATACAGTATACTACCGCTTCCCTAATTTCCTTATGCTTCAAAGCTTCCTCTGCCATCAGACCTGTTCCAAAACATAATATTTTCTTTTTATTTTCTTTAATGTATTGTAAAAATTCCCTCAGCGTACCCTCAAACATATTAAACAACCATTGAAAGCGAAATAAACCTTTCTAATGGAATGCCTCCTTTCATCAAATCATCTGTTATCTCTCGAAAATAAAATTCAGGAGTAGCTAATATATATGTGTTTTCTGCAATCAGGCAAAGCTGCTCTATTCCAATAACTGGAATTCCATCATAACCGCCCCGATATTCTTCATACCTCTTATCAATAAAAAAATGAACCTTTACATCTGTATTTTTTATATCGTCATATACCAGCTTTCCAATACCATTAATGCCATAAATAGCTATGTCCATAGCTTCCTTTTCTAACAATAATTGCCCCAAAGAACGGTGCTGAACCTTATGCTGCAGCCATTTTTGTAAAGTATCATGAACATATGCAAACTGTTCCATATCATATACTCCATTATACATGCTCTCTTACCCCCACTGCTTCATAAAGAAATTCCATGGACTTTTTCTTTTCCAGCTTATATTTTTCCTCAACTGCTGTATAATCACACTCCATTGTCACCCTGCCAATGTCTCTAAAATCAGTAAAACATCTATCCTGAAGCCCTAATCTTTCAACCATATCTGCAACCCTTGTAAGTAATGCTCTTTTTGCTGTATATGTATAAAATGGCTTGCGAAAAATTGTAGCAAAACACGTTCCATGAAAAGAATTGGTAAAAATACATGCTGCATTTTTCACATATCCCAAAAATTCTTCTGGTCCCGCAAAAGCAAAGCACTCAGAGCCCTCTGGAAATACCCGGTCCGGATAATCGGCAAAGTAATGTATGATTCTTAATCCAAGCTTTTTAGCCAACAAAATAGTATAATCAACTACTGCTGGATCATGGGTAAGAAAATAAGATAACAAATAGGGGCTTCCTTTCATAATATCATTTTCAACCATAATGGACTCATAATCCTCTTTTTTAAGAAGTAATGTAGGATCTAAAACATCCATTACCTGCCTGTCAGTAAATCTTTGTAATACCTCTTTGCTGCTCCTTTCCCTTATGGACACTCTGTCCATTTTAGGAAGCAGTCTTTTATAGATTTCATCATCCTCAGTATTATTTCCCTTTGTCACAATCATACTCGCCCCATAAGAAACACGCTTTTTATCATCTGGAACAAAATCCAAAAAATAAACTGGATCAAGATTTGAAAATTCTTTTCCCCATACAATATCACTACCAACAATATATACATCAAAATCCCTTGGAAGCAATCTTGAATCATAAATATAAGGCTCCCTGACTGCCAGATGTTCTCTGCGAAAGGCTGAAAATATTTCCTTTTTCTCTTCATATTTTTTTTTCAGTTCTAAAGATTTAAAATACTCATATTGACGTACATCCGGCATATAAGGCAATATTTCAACCTTTTCTCCCGTAATCCTTTCCAATGTCCTTTGCAATGCAAATGCCTGAAGTGCTGTCCCAAAGTTATTATAAAAAAATAATGTCACAATAGCAATTTTCATATTTCTTCACCCATTTAAAAATGCTTTTCCAGAAAGCGCTCAATATTTGCAAAATCATCAAAATTCTCTGCTACCTTTTCATCCGGCCACTCCCACCATTTGATTTTGTTCAACATTTCTATTTGTTCCTGACTGTAACGGTACTTAAGCACTTTTGCTGGAACACCCCCTACAATTGCATAACAGGGAACATCCCTTGTAATCACTGCTCCCGCTGCTGCAATTGCTCCATCGCCTATTTTTGCTCCATTGCAAATAGTAACATTCTTTCCCAGCCATACATCATTTCCAATGCTGCAACGTTCTCCATTAATCAGATTTGATATGGGAATATTTTTAACCTTATCCCGGAAAACGGGAATATCCTCCATATCAAATCCCTGAAACAGAGCAAAAGTAGAAACCCCCTTCAAATTATGATTTCCTACTACACTACAACCATCTGCAAAGCTGCAATAAGCACCTATCTTTTCTATGGAATATCCCGTATTATTTGCAAGAATGCTATTTCCTATTGTATGCTTTCCAACTTTCATAGGAAATACATCAACAATATTAAGCTCCTGATACGGCATAAGAATTTCCTGTATTTCCATAAGAACCTTTGGATTTTTTGTTGCTACCAGTATAGTTATTCCTGATTTATTCAGAGTATATAAATATTTCGTATTTTTTATAAAATCCAAAGTTCCGCACTTATAATCATCAATAACGCATAGTGGCTCTATTCCAAACCTTTCTTGTAAAACCCGCCTTACCGCATAGCCTGCAATTCCGTATGGATAAATTATAAATTTCCGGTTTCCCAGCGCTAACTGTTCACTGATTACTTTTTCTATCGTTTCAACTACTGTCATTATTTTCCCTCTTGTAGCCTCTGTATAATTTGATCGGCACATTTCCTAACATCATCATTGGATACACAAACGTCACAATCCCTGCAATATGGAATTTTTCTTCTGTTACCGCTTAAATGTGCAATTCTAAATCCTTTCAGTTTATTGGAATTCCACAAATCCTTCAGTGAATTATCCCGGACATTTCCATATTCAGTTGCAAATTTCCAATCCTGAGGACATACTCCCACACTTCCATTGGAATGAATTGCCATATTAGTAAGTGCAAAAGAGCAGATTTTATCCTCATCTTTCATATCACCAATATTTCCCGCCTCATAATTTCCTTCCGGCACATATGCATCAAATTCAGACCATGCCTGTGTAGTATCCTGAATATAGCTATAATCAGAAATCGGCTCAAAAATATCATAAAATTGATTAGCAGCTGCATCATCTGCCAAAGCAACATTCAAGGTCTTTACAGACACCTTTGTATTTGTTCCCCTGCTTACCTCATATAGATTTTTAATATTGCTAATAAACTTTTTTAAATCTATATTTATGCCACAAATTTCCTTATAATCCTGCTCTGTCAATGCTTCAACTGAAATCCTGACCATATCGATTCCAGCCGAAACAAGCTGTTGATTTAATTTAGGTGTAAGCAAAAATCCGTTAGTAGTACATCTTACTTCACGGCACAGATTCCTTTCCTTAATTCGTTTTACCATCTCTATATATTGAGGATGTAAAAGCGGCTCTCCAAATCCATACAAATTAATTACCTTGATCTGCTCCGAAAATTCCGCTAAATCATCTAAAACTTTTTCGAATATTTGCATGCTCATCTTTTCATGACGTTCCAAGGACATAAAATCGCTATGATTGCAGGGACAGAATTTACATGAAAAATTGCAGGCGCCACAAGGATCCAGAAACACCACAAATGGTGTGGATAATGGTACTGCCTTTCCTAAATCCGTTCTTGCATTTGAAAACTCAAGTCTATCTCTATTTACCATGGAAGTTTCTCCTTTCATCTAGTTTTTCATAAGTCTTTCTGCTATTCCTGTTCCGGAATAGCATATAGTACAGTATCATCCGTTATCGTAGTATGTAACCCCAGATACAGTTTATAAAACGGAAAGTTATCTAATATATGGATAGGAATTTTAAAAAATTGTTCCGTTGAATGATAAATACTAATTGCAAGAATAGGGTGATTCTTTTCAATCAGCCTTTTTGCACCCATAAGTGCCGGAAGCTCTGAATCTTCAATATCCATTTTTATCATAGTAACTCTTTCATTCTCCAATATCTGATCCAAAACTGCCAATTGAGCTTGTTTCTTTCCATCAGTGCTAATAGAAGAGCCTAAAGTATCTGTTAAAGCATTATAATAAGCAATCCCTTTTTCAGAAAACACCCCAAACGGATATAATACAATTTTATTTTGAAGGTTAGGCGTTAATTGTGCACAATTCTTTTCCAACTCCGAATAAGCAGCACAATCCATTTCAAAACAATGATATCTTTCAAAATCATCCCCAAACAGTTGAACAAATTCTTTTAAAGAATCTCCATTATAAGCACCACAATCCACTATAACCGCATTTTCCACATGCTTATAATAGTCAGAATTAAAATACTGGACAGGCTCATAAAATTTTTCCAGAGGATTATCCGCAAGCGGAGATGGATTATCAACAAATTTCAATTTCAACAATTCCAAAAAAAGAGCTCTGGAATGCTCATCTCCTAAAGCCTCCATAATCCTGCCCGCACTGTCTAAACACTCCCGGTACGATAACTTGTAATCATTTGTATAATATGCTATAAATTTCAAAACATTTGGCATGACATAGGGGAATTCACTTAACTGCTGGTTAATATCTCTGTTATAGCATCGTCTTGCTCCCTTATTAGTTGCCGATACCATAACAAATGTTTCATCCTTTAAAGCAAGAAGACTTGAAAAATCAATAAATGGCACTCCTGAAATCATCATGTCAATTTTATCCTGATTATTATCACAAAAAAAGTCTACCTGTATTTTATGCTTTTTTAACCAGTTACATAAGGTCGTACCTAATACCCCGCCTCCAAAGATGCAGAAATATTTATGCTCCTCTCTCTTCTGTTGGAAGTACCTTTTCATTCCTTCCGTTTCATAAAACCTGAAGCCATTTTCATATTGCTCTTTAATAACTTGTTCTGCACGATCTCTATACACCATGAATCCACACCCCTTCGTTAACACCATTCGAAAATCTTTTCCTTTTCTAATGCTTCCGCAATAACCCTGCCTGCCTCCTGACTTATATGAACGCCATCTATATCCGAATATTCCGTTTTTAATGCAGTATCATTCTCATTAGTGACTAACGCAGCTATATCCACTGCAGCATCAAAAGGGGAATTCTGCAATATCCACTGATTAATTGCCTTTCTCAAATGATTTTTTTCACTTGTATAAAATTCATTTATTTGTCTTGGAGTTATAGTTAGTCCAATTACCTTTATGTCCTTCTTATGAGCTGCTTCCACTATTTCCTCAACCGCATTTGCATAAGATTTTAGAGTTAGCTCATGCTTACCTTCTTCAATTGCAAGATCATTTAATCCCAAAGCAAATACCACATAATTGATTCCTGTATTTTCCAGAATATCATGTTGAAACCGCTTTGCTGCCCGAAACCCCAAGGTTTCATCATCCGCCTTAGGGGAATCATTTAGCAGTCTCGAGCCATCCACTGCAACTTCAAAAGCTGCAAGCCTACCAGGATACTTTGCATACCAATTATGGATAAGGGGCTTAGACCATTTCTGTCTATGGGTAATACTGTCTCCAAAAAATGCAATTACATCCGCTTTATTGCTGGTGGCTACTAACACCGATTGAAAAATCATAGCAATGCCGTTTTGAAACGTATTCCCCGATTCCGGCCGAAGCTGGTTCACAAAGGTAACACTGATCCGGATAATATCTCCCGGAACCAGTTCTACAAAAACAGTATCTGAATAAATATCCCTTGTGGGCATTACCTGAAATTCCTGTTGTTCCTTTACAAATACGGAATATGTATGCCCTTTCAGTGAGAAATTTACCTCCTGAATCCCTATACTTCGGGTTCCATACCAGTTACTGAATTTTAATTTTATTGCATGTCCCCAAATATTATTGGGGATATCTATCTGAAACGAATCTTGATTTTCCCATCTTGTAAAACTTGTCCTGCGCTGTGCATAGCTCCAGGTTGTTATCCACATTTCATCTTTCATATCATTCAACTCCAATTATCCAGACTGTTGTGGCAGATATTGAAGCAATACATTATACAGACGTACTAAAAACGGTAGTATCAGGTCACAGAATTCTTCAACCTCTATCTGCTGCCTTTGCAATATTTCCTTACATCTGTTCCATTCTTCTTCATTTATATCAGAATCAAACTGCAAAAGCATATTCCACAACTCCTGCAGGATAACCTTCGTCTCCTGCACATTATGAATAAAACTTCCATATTCTTTCTCTAATATATCATCATTGGCATTTTCAATAAATGTCAATACTCCTCTTAAATAATCTGCCACGACTTCCAAAATCTTTTTCTGCCCATCCTGAAGTCGTTGATAGACTCTCTGCCTATAGAAAAATGTTCTTTGCTCTTTGTTGAAATCTGTATCCATTGCCTCTTGTAATGAGCATATCACAGCTAAATACAAATTCTGTCGATCTAAATATAAATTTTGTTGTTCTGCCAAGTACTGAATCTTAAAATCCATTGCGCTCATACCTGCTCCTGCACAATACTCCTGAAAATCCAGATACGTATAATTATAAAGAGAATCCAGCATATTTATCAGGCTATAACCGCTATCCACACTATAATTATTGTGCCTGAAATAATAGTTTATAGCACATTGCCCATAGCAGGGTGCCTTCTCTGCCAATTTAGTCAACAGAAAAAATTTCTCACAAAGCAGTTCCTCTTTTGAGCAGGCATTCTTATTTCTAAAATAGTCACCAAAGGTATGGATAAATATTTCATCATCCATATTTTCCACTACCGCTTCTAATATAACAGCCTGCTCGTTTCTTGTTCTAATGTCAACCTTTTGGTTTGGCGAACTAGTATTTTGATTCTCCCCTCTTGCATGCCACCGAAAGCTTATCAGTGGTTCCTCAACAATATATATATCATTTTCCATAAGCATTTGTATCCACATAAATAAATCACCCAGCTGGTAAAACGGCTTTATTCTTTCAAATGCAGCATAATAAGCCTCTTTCTCAACTATTGCCGACGGAAATGCCAAACAGTTGCCTTGTAGCACTAATCTTTTTATCCATTCATAGCGGCTCCTGTTAGCCTGCCTGAATATATTGCCCCCTTCCTGACCTATTATATTCATGTTTTCATCAACCATGTTCACCCATGTAAAGCATGCCTTTACCTTTTTATTGCTTTTCAGAACGCTCATTTGCTTTTCTATTTTTTCTTTTTCCCAAATATCATCCGATGTCATAAAGGCTATATAATTTCCCGTACAATGCTCTAACAACACCCTACCTGCCTGATTGATATCATTCTTGTCAAATTGCAGTATCTGATCTATTTGACTTTCATACTTTTTAATTACATCATAAGAATGATCTGAAGAACCATTGTCCAGAACAATAAATTCAATATTATCATATGTTTGATTTAATACACTTTCAATAGATTGCCCCACATATCTTTCATGATTATAGCAAGGCATTATTACACTTACCAATGGATTATTCTGATTATCCGTCATATCGTTTTATCCTTTCAACTATTCTATGAAATAAATAAAAATTCGGGTTCATATGGCGCATGCGGTTGATGCCCCAAAAAGACTTGATAATCCGGATGAAGATCCAGTACAAATCCAGGAACTTCCCACATATCTGAAATCTTATGATATGCACTAATAAGCATCTGAGGGCGATTCCTTTCGATTACTTTTGTCCCGCCTCTTAATGCCTCCATTTCGGCTCCTTCAATATCCATTTTTATGTAGTCCACTTTCTTTTCCCCCAGCATATTATCCAGGGAATCCACCTGTATTTCACTGACTACCGGGCTATTGCTGTTGAACCGATTTGTTCCCACTGCTCCTTTTGTTGTTTTTTCTTCTGTAGAATAAACCTTATCTACATACTTTTCCTTACCAACTCCCACATGTATAGCATGAACCTTTTCAATATGTTCATTCTTGATCCATTCTACCATTTCATTATAGTTTTCTGTTACTGGCTCAAAACAATATACTTCGCAATTGTTATTTGTAATTTTCCTGAACAGTCTTGCAGTATCACCATTGAATGCGCCACAATCTAAAATAACTTCTCCTCCATGCAGACCCAGATTTGCAAGCTCCGTTTTATATTCATAATTATTTACGCATCTCGGATTATCCTTATAAAAAAATGGATTTCTTGTCAGACATGCTTTCAAAAAACTAATATAATATTCTCTTGATTCCTTATCTGCTAATTTATCATACACTTTTTGAATCTGCTCCATATGTCCTAAAATAATTTCCGGACGATATCTCCATTTCTCTACCACCTTATTAGAATTACAAAAAATCTGGTTTTCCATGATTCCCTTATTCGTTGTTAAATCTGTTGCAATCTCATATTGATATCCGTTTGTTGAAATAATAACTGCTGTATCCCTCGTAACATATTTTTTTAAATCTGTCACAGGAGACTTAATAGGAAATCCACATATTGTCTTTCCCCACTTCTCTTGATCATTATCAAAAACTGCAGTTATTTTTCCTCTCCCAATTAGCTCAATAGTATCCTCATACGCAAAACCAGCTCCCCATAAAACAATGGAAGAAAAATTGTATACATCTTCCAAGGTCCTCACTTTAACCTTCTCCAAGCTTTTACTATCCATTTTCTTTTCCTTTCTGCTCCTGGCATTTATTTCCATCCAATAGTACTTACTTTATGAACCCTTCCATAAATGGATTTGTATGCATGTTCTGATAGGGATCATCTACTGTAAAATACCTCTTTACCTTTTCATCAATGAAAATACAATCGTATTCAATCAGTTCTACCATTCGGTCTACCAGTTCCAAATTTATTTCTTCCGGTAATATTTTTCCCAAACACATTTCCTTATAATAATCCATGCATGCTTTTTCTACTTCAGCAAAATAACTTTTATCAATTTTTTCTCTTCTGAAAAAAGGATTCCCATCTTTTCCAATTCTCTCTACCATTCCATGAGGTGCTGTAACAATTGCTTCGAACAATACTTGATTGCGCTGTGTGAACAATTTTGTCATATAGAGGCTTCCTTCCCCACTGTAAGATATAACTCCATTTGTTCGTTCTCTTTCTATACTGCCCTCATCCCGCACTCTGAAATAATACAGACAATCCAGTGATCTTCCCATGATTTTTTCCAAACAGTACTGAATTGTTCCCCTTCCTACAAAATCAAACAACAATATATTTTTGCTTTTATCAATCCCCTCTTTTAGCAGGTATGTTTCTAAACATGCCCGTTCCATTCTGGCTTTTTCCAATATCTTCTCTTTATAACGCAATGCCAGTTCTACATTGTCCAGCAAAAGTTCTTCCTCCTTCAAGGAAACCTTAATGCCAAATCTTTCTTCTAAAAAAGTTCTTTTGTTCCCTTTATACAACTGCCCGGCAATTACTTCTACATCTTGTTCATTTTCAATAGACGCCACTGCTATGCACCTTCTAGAAGTATAAAAATATATTGCTTTCGGAAGCGATTCACAATCCTGCAAAAGCCCAAACAACCTGTAAAATAAATAGCCATCTCTAGATGGCAACAGGACTATCTCTGCCTTTGATTCTCTTACTCTATTTAAGAACCACGCAAAATAACTTAATAGCCATGGGGCTACAAAAATATTTATAAATGAATACACATCATGTATTTCACATCCGGTGTCATATAACAGTTTTCCTAAAAAACGTTCCAACACAAGCTTGTCTTCTTCTGAAATCGCATATTGCTTCAGACATTCCGCTGCTTCCTGTAATGTTGCTTGTTCATGAAACTGCTCTTCCTCTCTGACATCCCTTTTTTCTATCGTATAGATTTTAATTTTCTCAGGAAGCTGCTTAACCTTTTTATAGACTAAATGTATATTTGCCGGATTCGCAATCAGTACAAGGATATCGATCCATTCTTCCAAATCTTCTTTTGAGAGAATCCGATAACCCTCCCACGTATTTTTTTCATACCCAAAATCTGCCACTCCCACAATATGAAAACCCTCAAGCCTCTCTAACAGCAGTTTTGTAAATCTTCCTGTTCCATAAAGACATATCCGTTTAGAACGGTCTTTCCCAAAAGCCTTTTGAAAGGTATCAACGATATATTCGCTTTCTGTCATCATCCTTTTCCCTTCTGCTTCGCCACTGGTATTCTCTTTTTGCTTCCACAGCCGTCGCATCTTAAACAAAAACCCGGATAACCTTTTTGGCTATATCCCTGATCCAGCTCAACCACTTCAATCTTATTCTCTTCGCTTAACTTGTCCAACTCCACAAAGTCATCTTCACTTTCTTCAAAAAGTCCTGCCTGCACCGCACTAGCTTCTAAATGGCAATAATACAACTTCTTGTCATACAGTCCTCTAAAAGTAGCCTCACAGCCGTGAAAATGGGCTATTCTCTTTTCTTCCGGATAGTCTTCATGATTTACCTCTGGATAACCAAAATCCAACCAAATTTTCTGCTTATCCCTGTTGGCTACTATTTTATGCTCCTGCAACTTACTTTCAAATTCATCCACTCGTTCTGTCAACTGTGGCAACTCCTGAGTATAATCACTTATATCGTAAATAATTGACATCTCTCTTGAGATTCTTAATAACTCTTCACTCAAATTACATGTGCCATTTGTAAACATATGTATCGCTTCGATTTTTTCCTGATAGTGTTCTTTTATATATTGCAATAGTTCCACCAAATCAGGATAAAGCAATGGCTCCCCACCTAAAATATCGAAAAGTTCCACTACATCTACCCAACGAAAAAGCATATCCAGATCTTGTTTTATCGTTTCCAGGCTCTTATGCTGAGGTGCATGAAAATATGGCATCAGCATATTACATTTTTCACAACGCAATGTACATTTATTCGTAACTGATAAGTCAACTCTATATAAATAGACCTTATTTTCATTATAATAATACCTTATGCCCTTAAACTTCTTTCTCTCTATAAAATCAATATTTTCCTTGAATCCATACCGCAACAATTCCTGCTTTACTTCCCTGTAAAAATTCGTACATACAATAATCTTGGAGCCCGGCTCCATACAATTTTGATCAAACCGGACAATCTCCCTGTCCTCTAACATTTTACCTTGCTTTTCCGGATCACTGTCAAAAACTTTCCTGATACAAATTTCATCTTTATATTGCTGCAAAAATTTTGTACCTGCTATTGCTGCTCCCCATACATAAAAAATATTATCGTCATCCAGCCAAATCTTTGCCAATTCATCCAGTTCATGTCCTTTTTTATAACTCTTCACGTTCCTGCTTCTCCCTTCATTTGCTATATAATCCATTCGCTGATCTCTTTTTGGGATACACGCCATGGAATGCCCGGCAGACGGTTTTGTGCATCGCAAAATTCACATAAAGGTATAGCCTGTGATATCTTTTCAGTCAATTCCTCCAAATCATTTACCTTATAAATATCTACACCATTTACTTTAGGGCCGGGAAGCTCTTTTTGAAAATAATTATTAAATAAATCAATATATGCGCTATTCGCACATGGGTATATGATTCCATCTCTTACAATATACTGCATGCAAAGGCAGCAGTCAAAATTGTGCTGTTTATCCATTCCGCCTTCCAACCTCATAGGAAGCCCCCACATTTCTTTTGGCTTGTCTTCCGAGTTGCCGGTATTGCCAAATGTAACTGATATTCCTTTAGACCTTAAGCTGTGGAAAATGCTATTATAATCCAATTTTATCGGATACTTGGATATCCATAATTCCACATCATTCTCTCTACAAGACTGAAAAAATTCATCCTGCATATCCTGAATCCTCGTTGCATTTGTAATCATGATAATTTTCGTCATCGGAAAATATTTCCTGACAATATATGGGAAGATATGAACCTTTGGATGCAGCGTAGGCTCTCCTCCTGATAGCTGTATCTCGTCTATATCTCCTTTTGTTAATTCTGACAATCTTTTGCAGTCCCGTTCAAATACCCCTTCCTCTAAATAGAAACCATCTCTAGGCGCTAAGGGTGAAAAATGAGAACAACGGACACAGCTCATATTGCAATGGTCAACCAAATGGAACATGATACAGGCAAATCTTTTTACCTTGCCGTTCAACTTTTCTGATTCAATGAATTCATGGAACGAATAAATCTCTGCATACTTTAATCTGGAAAGCTCATTCTTCACTTCCAAAACTGTTTCTTCCGTACGTATGGTTATAATAATTCGATATTTTTCCCGTTTTTCTTCATACTTCTGCAATTGTTCGGGCGCTATAATCCTAATGCCATAAAACAAGGTTCCCTGTTTCTTTTCATCTTTATCCACAATAGCCGTGACTTTAAATCCGGCAGAGGTAATTGGTTGAAAAGCCATTCTAAGATTCTGGGTACCTGCCCCATACAAAATAACTGTTTCGTTTTTAGAATCAACATTTCTCATTGACTTTGCATTCCTTTTCTGTTAGCTTTTACTTTTTTCCGCAATCCAACTGTCAAATTTATCCAAAAGTCTATTTTGAATAACTTCTACAGGAATTTCATGATTGTAAAAATATTCCGGTTCTTCAAAAACCCATTCATACAAGCGAATAATTACATCTTTACAAGAATTAATTTCATCATTTTCCAGTACTGACAACAGCATATCTAATGGCTCATATAAGTGAAAAACTGATTGGGTACAGGACAAATATCCTTTCGATTCTCCTGCTAAAATCTGCTGATTCCAATCTAATTTTGCTTTAAAGCTTTCCAAATCCAGCTTATCTGTAGCCACCGGTTCCCCTAAAATAAGTTTGGATATAATCCTTCCTGCCAAATGATAGTATTCCTCCTCATAATGCACAGCCAGAATATCCTTTCCAAAATTGTAATCTGCAACAAAATATTTAGAAACATCTATGCTTTTAATTCCAAACTTCTTTATCACATGCTCCTCTAATCTGCGTATTACATCGTTGTCCCTATAACTGCCTACCCAGTCAATATTCTTCCTAATCTCTTTTAAGGTATGATTCTCGTCTATATAATATCTGTTAAAATATATACGATTCAGAATAATATGTTCTTTTCCATATTTTTCTACCATAATCCGGAAGTATTCGTCTACCTTATCATAATAAAGAAACGTGGGAAGATTAATCCAGCGAAACAGTCCTTCCATCTGATCCTGGACCTTTTGATAATAGTCTTTTGCTTCGTTTAAGAAAACGGTATGGGTAAAGCTGCCTCCCCTGTATGCCCATTGCACTCTGGCAAAATCATAAAAGTCTACCAGCAGATACTCTGCATCTGATAGCAATAATTCTTCAACCACCGTTTTATTTAAATCTGTTATCAAATTTCTTCTCAAGTGCTCCTCAAAAACAGATAACTCCTCTTCTGTAGGCTCTACATCAATTCTATTTCCCATGGAACCTGCAATGTTAATATGGGAAAAGAAAAAATTATTATCTAAACATTCTAACTTAATCTGACATCCCTCTTCCGTCTCTTTCTTTAATATGCTAAAACTGACACAGCTTCCATGTACATCTGCCTTCATCTTCCTTCTCCTTTTATTCTTCTTCATAAGGCCACATATTCTCCAGCTCTCCCGACTTCATGCCCCCGTCCGGCAGAACTACAGCCTTTACTCTCGGCCAAACCGTTTCATCCGGTGAAACAAACACTTCACAAAGCAACGGCTCATCATCTGCCATAATCTTAGGCAGCATTTGAAGCATTTCTTCATTACTTTTCATGGAACAGGTTTGAAAGCCATAAGCCTTTGCCACTGCACTGATATCCGGAATCGTAAATCCGCTGTCCTCACTGCTCGCCACATATCTGCCTTCAAAATTTCCCCGCTGCATGCTTCTTATGCTGGCATATCCGCCGTTGCTTAAGATAAACATCTTAATTGGCAGCTTTAATCGATGCATAGTCTCTAATTCCTGAATATTTAAGGTAAACGCACCATCTCCATTGATTAAAACAGTTCTCCTTTTGTCATTGGCAATACAGGAACCAATGGAATAAGGCAGACCAAAACCCATAGATCCCAATCCTGCTGCATTTTTCATCTTCTGTCCTTTTTTTATCTGAAATGCCTGATAAGTAATTTCTCCTGCTCCACCGGAGCTTTCCGGTACAATTACATCATCTGCCCTAAGCACCTTACAAAGTTCATCAATAAAATAATAAGCGCTTACATAATCTCCTGTATCTCTGTGCTTATCCGTAACAAGTGGATAGCCAGCCCTAAGCTCCTTACAAGAAGTAAGCCATTCATTCCAGTCCGGTAAGCTTTCTTTCCCAATGACCTCTGTCAGACAAGCTAGAAACTCCCCTGCATCCGAAACGATTTCCACTTCCTTTTTCATTTGCATCCGGTTTATTTCGTGTACATCTATATCTACAATTACTTTTTTCGCATTCTTTCCAAAAAGTGCATCATTAAATGCAGTAATGCTGGTATCTAACCGACTTCCTAACGAAATCAGCAAATCGGCTTTCTGTAAAATTTTATTTGCTCCTCGATCGCCCATAATGCCCGGATGTCCTACATAAACCGGATTATCCTCAGCAAACATGTCAATGGTCTTCCACGTAGTTAAAACCGGCACGTTTATTTGTTCTAAAAGCTGATAGAATATTTCCGTTGCTCCAGAAAGCTTAATACCGTTCCCTGCTATAAACAGAGGCGCTTTTGCGTCCTTTAACAAATCCACTACCTTCAAAACATCATTGGAAATACAGCTTTTTCTGACTTCCTCTGGTAAAAATCCCTTCAGATTCACTTCATCAATGATGGCTCCCTGTACATCTAAAGGAATGGAAAGCCATACAGGTCCCGGACGTCCGTTAGTACATTCATAATAGGCTCTTTCCAAATGATATCGAATCTCTGCCGGTTCCATAATCTGCACTGCATATTTGGTAATGGGTTTTACCATATCAATTATCTGAACTTCTTGCGAGCCAATCTGCCTAACCTGCTTGTCTCCCACTAAATCCGCCCTTTTGGATTGCCCTGATATAACAAACATCGGTGTGGAATCGATCCAGCCTGCAGTAACACCTGTTATGGCATTTGTGGCGCCCGGACCAGATGTGACCAAAAGACACCCCGGTTCATTTGTATGCTGCCCATAGGCTTCTGCCGCAATGGCAGCTCCCTGTTCATGTTGAAAACAAATATACTCAATGCCAGATTTTCCCAAAGAGTCAAGCAGATGCATAGCGCCGCCACCCGGCAGCATAAAGATTTCCTTTATCCCCTTTTCCTTTAGAAACTCCATGACATAATCAGATACTTTTACCATCCCGATTTTCCTCCAAAACAACCTTCTGTTCCACAAATTCCGCCAGAGTATGTCCAATAAAAATATGGGCTTCCTGTATCCTTGGGGTAATATCAGAAGGTACTCTTATAACATAATCACAAAATTCTTTCACCTGTGCAGAATCAAAATTTCCCATCCACATAGCAGTCTTCATTCCATGATCTCTTCCATATTTTAATGCTTCCATCACATTCTTGGATTTCCCACTGGTGGAAATCCCAATCAGCACATCGCCCTTCTGCGCTTTTGCTTCCAATTGCCTCACAAAAATCCGTTCATAGCTATAATCATTGCCGATTGCAGTCAAGGTAGATGTATTTACCGTCAGCGCCTCTGCATTCAATGCGGGCCGCTCATGAAAGAAGCGGCTGATGAACTCTGTGGCAATATGCTGAGCATCTGCTGCACTTCCTCCATTTCCACATAAAAACAGCCTTCCTCCGTTTCGAAGAATGTTATAAATATCTTCTGCCAGACCCATTACCTTTTGTATCAGCTCCATATCAGAGCCCATTTCTTTGAAGATATTCGTATGCTCAGCTAGTCTTTGGTAAAAATAGTTTTCTGGAACCTCTTTATTATTATATCTTTTTAAGATATCAATCAATTCCCACAGACAGCCTTGTCCACCACCCTTTTGTAAAATCACATCTGCCGCCTCTTTTGCCTTGTCAATGGCATCCCTTGGGCAGATTCCAAGCCCTGCATAAGCAAGGGGGGCTATATCATACTTTCCATCTCCCACGTAGCATATTTCCCTGCTTGAAAGATTCTCTTTCTGCTGTATTTCTTTCATGGCATCCGTCTTACTCTTATTGCCTCTGTAAAAATAATCCCACGGGAATCTCTGCTCAAAATAATTTACAATCTCTGAATCTTCTCCCGTTATGGCAGCCAACCGATAACCATCCTTTTTTATCTGGAAAATGGCATCCACATCTTTTAAATTTATTTTTTTTTGCTCTCTTCCTGCTACATCAACAATAATGGAGCCATCGGTTATGACTCCATCTATATCAAAAATAACCAGCTTTATCATGTCTTATCCTCTTAACTTTGCCTTTACTTCCTGCTCTGCCTCTGACAGAAGCTTTTCTCCAGTTCCGAGAATCTTTTCTACTTCCCTGATCGTCCTTACCAGCTCCTTAAGCTCCCTTGGCTCAATCGATGCTTTCTGATCGCTTCCATACATGGTCTTGTCCAACGTGATATGCCTTTCTATGGATGTGGCCCCCATTGCCGCTGCGCAAGTGCAGACTAAGTTTCCTTCCTCATGCCCGCTGTAACCGACCTTACAGCCGTATCTTTCTTTTAACTGGTACATTACCTTTAAATTGGCATCTTCTTCTTTCATAGGGTAGGTGCTGTTACAATGCATCAGTTCAAAGGGGCAATCATATTTTTTAAAAATATCTACTACATGATCGATTTCGTCATAAGTGCTCATTCCGGTTGCAATGAAGGTATACTTTTTCTCATTGGCAATCTCTTCTAACAGCTCGTCGTTTACCAACATGGCTGATGCAACCTTATTATATTTTAAATCAAACTGCTGCAGAAATTTCTGCGAATCCAAATCCCAGGCTGAAGCAAACCACTCAATTCCTTTTTCTTTACAATATCTGTCAATTTCCTGATACTCTTTCAACCCAAATTCCAGTCCTTCCTTCTGTTCCCTTTGAGTAGTTCCCCATGGGCTGATTCTCTCACCTGCCAGATACTCCTGCGTATAGACCTTATCAATGGTTCTTTTTTGAAACTTCACAGCATCACATCCAGCTTCTACTGCAAGGTCGATCAATTCCTTTGCGATTTTTAAATCACCATTATGATTAATTCCTATTTCTGCTGTAATAAATAAACACATATTTTTCCTCTTCCTTTATATCTTTTCTTTTTATGAAAATTTGCAATATACAAAATAAGAGCAGATAACTACTTTCCCTCTTTTATCTGCTCTTGTATCGTATCCATATTGCAACCTCCCTGTTTTTCATTCATTTCATCCATGAAACATATTATATGAGTATATATCGGCATATTTTAAAATATCCTTAATTTATGTCTACTTTCTTTTCTACGATTCCCCTGAAAATCATTTTATCACATATGCAAACCGCTTTCCATGAAAATCCCATCTTTTCTTTTTTGGGAAACTATTATATAATACTTTTCATGAAAAGCCACTAAATATACGTTCATTTATGAAATTAAAGGAGAATCCACTTGGCTACTTATCAAAGCTTAAACGAACTTTTGCAGGAAGCGGAACGTGATTTTCAAAAAATCGACGCAGATAAATCCTATTGCTTTGACCTATACAAAAACATGCAGCAGCATATAGATCTATGTCTTGGTAACAAACAATATGAAGCGCTTTTTGACCTGCTTCCTTATTTTGAAGAACCGGATTCCTATCCACAGTTTCGCAATTCTGCCGAAACAAAAAGGATCCATATTCTTCTAAATATTTTAAAGCTTGAGTTAAAATACGAAAAAACGCCTTTTTTATCTACGGCAAATGATTATAGCAGCATCATGGAACAGTATCTTCTGGCAATTTTTGCAATGCGCCGCCTGGAGCTTGCACTATCAGAAGAAGCCATGGCGGAAGCAGCCACATACTTAACCTCTATTCCCTTGACCATCTATGCTGCCATGTTTATTTCACAAAATGAATATTTTGAAAATTACGGAAATTTATTTTGGAATTTATATACCTGTATGAAACCTTTCTGGACCATTAGTGATAAGATTCAATGGCTTACATGGCTGTTCGAAAGAGAATCCTTTCAGCAGGTAATTTTAGAATTAGCTTCCCTGTATATGGAAGTCCACAATTATTCCAGAGCATATCAATATCTCACTGCTATCCCTTCACCCACACAGGATATTGCTGCTCTGATTTCTTCCCTTAAGGAGTTACTTTAATATGTGCAAAACTATAAATGAACACAAATTTGCTTTTATCCTCTGCACCAATAACGATATTTATCTTCAGGAATGCTTTCATTACTTAAATCAACTAATCGTTCCTGACAATTACGAAATGGATATACTGACCATTTATGATTCTGCCAGTATGACTTCCGGATACAACGAGGGCATGTCATCCACTGATGCCAAATATAAAATTTATATGCATCAGGATGTTTTTATTATTAACCGGCATTTCTTATTTGATATATTGTCTATTTTTCAATTAGATTCCTCTATCGGTATGATTGGCATGGCAGGATATCCTGTTGTATCCGCAAACGGGATTATGTGGCACTCAAAACGGATTGGGGCTGACCCCATGTACGGAAGTGATTCTAATGCCTATTCCCATGCTGACTATCGGCAGTACCGCTATTCCCTTTCTGATGGAATCGCAGATGCCGCCTTGATAGACGGATGTATCATGGTTACCTCTGCTGATTTACAATGGGATGATAAACTCTTAAAAGATTGGGATTTTTACGATGCTTTCCAAAGCATGAATTTTCTTCTTCATGGCTATCGTATCGTTGTACCTACACAAAAACTACCTTGGTTCGTCCACGATGATGGAAGAATTCTCTCTATGTGGAATTATAATAAATACCGCAAAATCTTTATGGAGAAATATGCTCCTTATCTGGGTAAATCCTATTCCGATATACGAAAGCATGCATAGGTGACATTGGCTCTCTCGGTTGGCTATGCTTGCAAATACAACATCAGCATCTTCTTCACTATGTCTAAAAGCCCCGCTTCCTGAGCCCTTAGAAATAATTCCTCCACTACCGGATCAAATGTTTTTGATGCCATAAACTCCTCTTTATATGTTGCAATCATCCGGCACCTGCATTCAAAAAAGTCACTTATTCCTGTAGTTACACCTCCCGATGTAAAATACGCATCCACCAATATTTCATCCACATAACCAATTGGGTACTTTTTAGAAAAACGCAATACGAACTCCCAATCTTCTATACTGTCAAAAGTAGTATCAAATCCACCACACTCCAGAAAGCATTCCCTGTTTACTAATATCGTTGGAGTTCCTATGGTATTTTGAACTAATAGATGTTCAAATATGTTCCCTTCCAGAACTTCCCTTGGCTCACCGGCAGGTGTTTTGCCAAGGTTATTCTCGCCCACAGAATAAGAATAAGCAGAATAAATCATCTGAAATTCAGGATGCTCCCTCCAATATTCCATCTGCTTTTCCAGTTTCTGCGGTCTCCAATAATCATCACTGTCCTGAAATGCAACAAGAGAGCCTGTGGCATGTTCTACCCCAACATTTCTTGCATTGGCTGCACCACCATTGACAGGCAGCTTTATGTAACGTATCCTGCTGTCCTTTATGGAATTTACTACTGTTTCCGTATCATCTGCAGACCCATCATCCACCACGATGATCTCCAGATTTTCATAGGTCTGCATGGTAACACTATTTACAGCTCTTTCTATAAGTGTACTTCTGTTATAAGTCGGGATTACTACACTGATTTTTTCCATGATATTTACCTTTCATTTCATTTTTCTTGATTGTCATGCTTTAGTCCTCATGCTATAATATTTTTAATTTGTATAGGAAAGGACACGATCTGGTGAAAAGCACAACATGAATATTTTATTGTACGATATGGGTTCCTACACCCAGGGCGATTTAATTTACTGTCTGGAAAGACAAGGCTGCCACTGTAAAAATCTGATGTATAAGTTCCGCAACATTTATGAAGATGACTTCTTTGAAAGAAAATTCTCCATAGAACTTACGGAGCATCAATATGACTTTGTCATGAGTACCAATTTTCATCCTTTGGTTGCGAAGTTGTGTCATAAATTTCATAAAAAGTATATTTCCTGGATTTATGACAGTCCCATCAATACAACCCGGATTGAATATTATCAATATCCCACCAACTATATATTCCTCTTTGACCGGTTGGATACAGAACGTTTGAATAAATCAGGGGTAGCGCATGCCTATCACATGCCCCTTGCAGTCAATACGGAACGCACTCAGAAGCTTACTGTTTCCCAGGCAGATAAAAAGCGCTATGGTGCAGAAATCGCTTTCGTAGGCCAGTTATACGAGTCCTTTCTGCCCCAGTTTTTATCTGCACAAAATGAGTATACGAAAGGTTACATCAATGCCATTGTAGAAGCCCAGCTCAGAGTTTATGGCTACAATTTCATTGAGGAAATGATAACCGATGATTTCAGCGCCCACATGGATGAATATTTTTCCCGCTTTGAGTCCAAGTTCGACACCAATAACAGGGAGGAACTGATTCGGAATATCAATAAACAGGTTACCCGCACAGAGCGCCTTATACTTTTAAATATGTTAGGACGAACCCATCAGGTAACTTACTATTCTAACAGCAAGTCCGAATTGTTAAATCACCTTACCTATAGCGGTACTGCCCATTACTTTACCGAAATGCCTAAGATCTTCCGGTGCAGTAAATTAAATTTAAATCCAACCTTAAAAAGCATTCAGTCCGGCATTCCCTTAAGGGCACTGGATATCTTAAGCTGTGGCGGCACTCTCTTCAGCAATTGGCAGCCTGAACTTGCTGAATATTTTACTGACGGCGAAAATGTCATTCTTTATGAAAGCATGGAAGATGCATTATGCAAAGCTGATTATTACTTAAAGCACGATGCAAAACGGGAGAAAATCGCCAGAAACGGATATGAAAAAGTTGTTTCTGAATTTTCTTATCCCCCCAAAATTGCTGCTATTTTCCAAAAGGCTGGTGTCCTATAGCATCAGCCTTTTAAAGCCTATGATTGATTCCTGCCAATTCCAGTACTTGCGGAAGCAATATCGGAAAATCAAATTCCTGACATACAATTTTCCTGCCCTCTTCCATAATACTCTTTCGCTCCTCTTCATGCTCTAAATAATAATGTATTTTTTCTATCATATCATCCAGATTATAAAAAGTTACTATGCTTTTTCCCTCTTCAAAATACCGATATAAATCTTCCTGATAATTAGTAAGCACAAATCCGCCGGATGCAAGAATATCCAATATCCTTAAAGGGATTCCGGTACGTATGGAGCGCAGGGAAATATTAATATTGATTTTCGACTGGCGGAATACCTTTGGCATTTCTTGATAATAATCCACTGTTCCACAATTTTTTACTTGAGGACAGTGAGAAGTATCTGCTCCTGTATATAATTTGAAATCAAATTGTTCAGAAAGTCTCTGTATCATTTGATTTCTTTCCACAGCGGTTACTTGCCGATCAATTAGATTCTCCACTAATATCTCATATGTCAGCTTGGTTTCCTCCATGCCATGAAACACCAGTATCTTTTTTAATGTATCCATAATATTTTCAGGAACTCTTACTTCCGAAAAACGAATGCCGGGAATCCTAAGCTGTGCCTGGCAGATTCCCTCTATATATCCTTTGAGAAAATCTGGAAGATTGTTAAGAGCAGAAAACATATTTCTTTCTGAGTAAAGAGAACCTACGAAACTCACATCCGCTAAATATTCTTCTTTTTCCGGTATACAATCTGCCGCCTCAGATAATGCTTTCACATCCGTAGCCAAAGGAAAATAATAAGCATGGGTAACTGCCCTTGTTTTCATAGCTTCATATTGCTCATAATCAAAGCAAAAGAAATAATTTGTTTCCAGATAAGCAGTATTATCATACAGGGATAATAAGGGAGAATCCTGTATCCACGATATGTAAGATGTATTCTGTCTGTTACAGGCAATCGCAACTGTCTTAAAATAATTATATGAAAAAACCGCCTGATACCCTTTTTTCAACTCTTCGCTTAAGCGTTCCAGAGATTCTTCCTCATCCCGGATAAGCCCTTCGTCCTTCCATGGGATAACGGTATAACCCAGTTTTTCCAACTGTATCTGCAAAAAGAAATTGCTGTATGCCTTCCAATAATATAATAAAATCTTCATAAATGTAACCTCATCCTAAAGTCCGGATATCTCAAAAATAGTTTTCATGCACTGCTGCAGACTATGCTGCTCCAATGTTTTCTTTCTTCCGTTCTCTGCAATTTTTAAACGAATATCCTCATTCCTTAAATAGAACTCCGCTTTTTCCAGGGCATCCTCAATGCTTTCATAGACTACCATTTCTTTTTCATTCTCATATAATTCCACCAATTCTTCCTGGTAATTGGACAATAAGAATCCGCCTGCCCCCATAATATCCAATGCTCTAAGAGGAATACCGCTTTGTATGATTCTTAATGATGGATTTAAATTAATTTTAGAACAAAAGAACATTTTAGGCATTTCCCATATATAATCTAATGCTTTGCATTTTTCTATATTTTTAATCAATTCGCTATCTTCATAAGAATAAAACTTTGTATGATACCTTCTGCCGCATAAATTCAGCAATATAATCCTATCCTGCCTTGTAATTTCACTAGCCATGGCAAAGGTCAGCGCTTCCCTGCTAAGTTGAAATTTCGTATCAGGCTCTTTCTCCAAATACTGGCGGTTGATATCCTGCATCAATTTTTCCGATATTACTTCATCAAAGAAATAATATCCATATATCTGTGACTGCAGATCCATGACCGCCTTTAGATAGCCTCTTGTATAGTCATTCATTGGCGCAAGTATTTCCTGCAGCCTGGAATTGTATAGATTCCCAATAAAGGAAACCTGTGCTTTATATTTTTCGTATTCTTCCTTTGAAATTTGAAGATTCCTTAATCTTGTACTGTTTACTCCCATAGGCAGATGATAAACCGTCTCAAAACCCTCCTGCCTGTATTTTTGAAATTGCATTCTATCAAAAAAGAATACGTGATTAGTAGGATGACCCAATGTTTCCTCTATCTTTTCTACATTTAACGGACAATCATAGCACCATGCAATGTATTTTATTCCATGCCGATGACATACTTGTGCTAATAAAGGCCAATAATTCACACTTAACAAAGCATCAAATGTCCTGCAGTCCATGTGTTCCTCAAACCATTGCTCAAATTTCTCGTCTTCATTTTTGGATTGGAATGTCCACGAAAAGACTTCAAAGGTTATATTGCTCTCTTTACATATTTCATAAATATCATACTGAAAATAGGAATTCCATTGATAAATGAGGAGCTTCATCTTTCATCCTCCCACTTTTTTTCGGTTTCATCCAGAAAATAGTCTATCATGTTCTGCAGGATTTCTCTATTTGCATCCTTTGGATTCATTTTCTCATATGCAACTATATTGGATATATGTGGATATCGTTTCTGCCATTTCCCTACACTGCCCGGCAGAAAAAAATATAAACTGATAGCAAATTTTCCTTCCGCATACTTCACAAAGCATTGTTCATCGATTACAATATGCATCTGCTTGGCATAGAGAAGATTGTAGCCGGTACATTCTAACAATGTATTCATCTGAAATCCCGCCATATCCAGGCTACATATATAGTCACCATCATACTCCTGCATTTCTGCAAAATATGCATGATCAGGCCTGCCCATTTCTCCAAACATGATAGTTTTTACCTGAAAATCCTTTTCTTTAAAGATTTCCGTAAGCATACGAAGAATGTTCTCATATTCCTTTTGTTTCGTCTTATCCCATACGATCATTGCCTTTTTCATTTACATAGTCTCCATATCCAATGCCTGCACGATTTTATCGATTCCTCTTGTATAATTAAATTGTTCCTTTACCTTTTCATATCCGGCATGGGCAATTTGTTTCCGTTCGTCCTCGTGTTGAAGATAATATGCTATTTTTTCATACATATCTTCAAAATTTTCATAAATAACCAATTCCCTGCCATCTTCAAAGTATTCTGCTATTTCGCTTTGATAATTTGTCAATAAGAATCCTTCACATGCCAGTATGTCCATTACACGTAATGGAATACCAGATGTAATGGAACGCAAGGTAATGTTTATATTTATCTTACTATAATGGAACACTAATGGCATCTGGGATAAATAATCAACCTTTCCCCTATTTCTTAACGCTGGATTAAAATCTGTATTGCCTCCGGTATACAGTGCAAAATCAAAATGTTCCGTCAAATAGTTGCAAACTTCTTTACGCTCTAGCTGCGCCACTTTTTGATAAAGCATATTAATCATTGATAATTCATAAGCATCCTCATACTTATCTCCCAGGTCCCAGTTCACATAATTCCTTAGCATGTCCCATGCCTGATTGTTGATTGCCTCTTCAAATAGATTCATTCCCCACATTTTTCTCTGAATCATGATTAAGGAATCAAAATATCCTTTCAGATATGGTGGCAGATAGGTTATGCTGTCATACAGGCTATGCGCCGGATCATTATAAAGATTGCCTACAAAAGAAACTTCTGAACTATATTTTTCTTTTTCTTTCATATCGGCCATTTGAATGCACTTTTCAAAACTATCCACATCTGCTGAAAGCGGAAGATACCAAATATGCTTAAGCCCTCTCTGATCCAGCATTTCATAAAGCTTATAATCAAATACAAAAATTCGGTTTTCGGGATACCTTGCGGATTTTGCCCAAAGAGCAGTATGAGGACAATCCACTATCCAACTAATATAGCAAATCCCAAGTTCATGGCAGGCTTCTGAAATGTCAGGTGTGAAGTCCCATGAAAATACAAATGTAAGATTCTGTTTCTGCCGATAAGCACGAAAACAGGAAATGATCTCTTCCAGTTTCATTGTATCAGTCCTCACTATGACTTCAACTACTTGAAATCCCTGCTTCTCCCATGCATCCTTCAGTCCCGGTGGATAATGATTACAAAATAAAATAGTTTTACCCATGAAAATCTCCTAAATAAAATAGGGCTGACATATGTCAGCCCTATGGTAGTTGTACAATGAATTACTGAAGTAAGGATAATACGCCCTGGTTAGCCTGATTAGACTGTGCCAACATTGCCTGACCTGCCTGTGCAAGAATGTTGTTGTTTGCATATCTAACCATTTCAGTTGCCATATCTGTATCACGAATAGCAGATTCTGCTGATGTGGTGTTTTCAACAACGTTGTTCAAGTTGTTTACTGTATGCTCTAAACGGTTCTGCTGTGCACCAAGATCGGAACGTTGCTTATTCAATGCTGTGATTGCCTTCTTAACTGAATCAATAGCAGTTTTTGCATTGGCTACAGTATCTACTGTTGTACCGTTAATGCTAAGTCCAGTTGTGTTCATAGCTGCAACCGTTACATCAATCTGGTTTACAGAAGCGCTTTCAGAACCAACCTGAAGACTGAAAGTAGTTGTCTGATTCAATAAGTTCAACTCATTGAAAGTAGTTGTTGCTGCAACTCTGTCGATTTCTGCCTTTAATGCAGTTACTTCCTGGTTGATGTAAGAACGGTCTTCAGACTGCTCTGTACCTGTAGCTGCCTTTACAGCAAGCTCATTCATACGTTGTAACATGTCGTGAACTTCGTTTAACGCACCTTCTGCTGTCTGCACCATGGAAATACCATCCTGTGCATTTGCAGTAGCCTGTGTAAGTCCTCTGATCTGACGTCTCATCTTCTCGGAAATTGCTAATCCTGCTGCATCGTCTGCTGCACGGTTGATCTTATAACCAGAAGATAATTTCTCTGTTGACTTAGACTGAGATGATGCTGTTAATCCTAACATTCTGTTTGAGTTCATTGCTCTAAGATTGTGTTGTACTACCATAATATATTCCTCCTTGAATTTCATGCGGCTTCCCTGCCGCTTTCTTGTTTTTCTGTAATCCTTTCTTCCGACCGTACGCTTCTTCCGAATGGATTACTGTTTGTTTAAGTAAGTTGTTTTACTTGTATATTATATCGGAATGTTTTTTTTATACTTTATACCAAAACAAAAACTTTTTTTATTTTTTTATAAACCGTAATTGTGTATAACTGATATCATTCCTATTTTCATATATTCCACTACCGTAAAAATCCCAACAGGGCTTTAAAACGCAAAACAGGGCTGACATATGTCAGCCCTATGGTAGTTGTGCAATAAATTACTGAAGTAAGGATAATACGCCCTGGTTAGCCTGATTAGACTGTGCCAACATTGCCTGACCTGCCTGTGCAAGAATGTTGTTGTTTGCATATCTAACCATTTCAGTTGCCATATCTGTATCACGAATAGCAGATTCTGCTGATGTGGTGTTTTCAACAACGTTGTTCAAGTTGTTTACTGTATGCTCTAAACGGTTCTGCTGTGCACCAAGATCGGAACGTTGCTTATTCAATGCTGTGATTGCCTTCTTAACTGAATCAATAGCAGTTTTTGCATTGGCTACAGTATCTACTGTTGTACCGTTAATGCTAAGTCCAGTTGTGTTCATAGCTGCAACCGTTACATCAATCTGGTTTACAGAAGCGCTTTCAGAACCAACCTGAAGACTGAAAGTAGTTGTCTGATTCAATAAGTTCAACTCATTGAAAGTAGTTGTTGCTGCAACTCTGTCGATTTCTGCCTTTAATGCAGTTACTTCCTGGTTGATGTAAGAACGGTCTTCAGACTGCTCTGTACCTGTAGCTGCCTTTACAGCAAGCTCATTCATACGTTGTAACATGTCGTGAACTTCGTTTAACGCACCTTCTGCTGTCTGCACCATGGAAATACCATCCTGTGCATTTGCAGTAGCCTGTGTAAGTCCTCTGATCTGACGTCTCATCTTCTCGGAAATTGCTAATCCTGCTGCATCGTCTGCTGCACGGTTGATCTTATAACCAGAAGATAATTTCTCTGTTGACTTAGACTGAGATGATGCTGTTAATCCTAACATTCTGTTTGAGTTCATTGCTCTAAGATTGTGTTGTACTACCATAATATATTCCTCCTTGAATTTCATGCGGCTTCCCTGCCGCTTTCTTGTTTTTCTGTAATCCTTTCTTCCGACCGTACGCTTCTTCCGAATGGATTACTGTTTGTTTAAGTAAGCTGTTTTACTTGTATTATATATCGGAATCTTTCTTTGATACTTTATACCTTATTTTATTTTTTATTATTTTTTATTTAAATAAATGAAAGATTATGCTAGAATATCAGCAGAAATAATTCGAAGGGAGACGCAAATGGTGAATATTCTGTTTTACGACTTCATTTCCTATACGCAAAAGGATCTTGCCTATTATCTGAAAAAGGCCGGGCACCATTGCAAGAATATTCTATATAAAATGAGAAATGCTTATGAGGATGATTTTTTTGAATACCGTTTTGGACAATATTTGGCTGATGGGGATTTCGACTGCGTCATCAGCATGAACTTCCATCCATTAGTGGCAAAAATCTGTTATCAATACCGGATAAAATATCTTTCCTGGTCCTATGACAGCCCCATTTCCAGGGATTACATGGAATATTACCAGTATCCTACCAATTATATATTTTTATTTGATCGTATGGAAGCTCAATATTTTCAATCCCAGGGCATCGAACATGTCTCTCATATGCCTCTGGCAGTAAACATAAATCGACTCACTTCCACTTCACTTTCTGCTTCTCCTTTGGAAAAGGAAGCTTATAGCAGCGATATTTCCTTTGTGGGAAAATTTTATGATTCTTCTTTAAAAGAGCTTCTCTGTCTGGCACAGGACTATGACAAAGGCTTTATTCAGGCAATTGTAGACGCACAGCTTCAGGTTTATGGATACAATTTTGTAGAGGATTCCATAAAATCCGATTTGCCGGAACGAATAACTGCCGGCTTTGCCAATGCTGGTATCAAGATAGACTGTGACGGCTCCGGGGAATTGAGCAAAAGCGGTCTGGTCCACAGCATAAATAAGGAAGTCACTCGCAGAGAGCGTATTGTATTATTAAATTTACTAAACCAGTATTATGACGTAAATTATTATTCCCCTGAGTGTCCAAAACTCTTAGAGGATGTAATCTATTGCGGAACTGTGAATTATCTGTCGGACATGCCCAAGGTCTTTCGGCTTAGCAAAATCAATCTGAATATCACTTTAAAGAGCATTCAGTCCGGAATCCCTTTACGAGCTTTGGATATTATGGGCAGCGGCGGGTTTCTGCTAAGCAACTATCAGCCTGAGCTTGCAGAATATTTTGTACCTGACCGGGATGTTATATTATATGAAAGCATTCCGGACGCACTGGCAAAAGCCGACTTTTATCTTGCCCATGAGGATGCCCGCCATTCAGTTATAAACCATGCTTTTGATGTGCTTAATGCCCATTTCACTTATCCAATGCGCATAAACCAGATGTTTCAAACAGCCGGTCTTTAAGAATACCGGCTGTTTCTATTTCGTTATATACTTTTTCTATGACCCATCTTAATGCCTCTCCATTTTTCCTCTGCTGTTCCTCTGTCAGTTTTTCCCCCAGAGCCAAAGGCGGCATAGCTTCCAGATTCAGTATATGGGGATATTCCTGCTTATATTGCTTGAATAGACATTCATCTCCTATGAACAGAAACAAATTCATTGCCAGATCCTGCTGCAGATACTTTCGGTATTTCTGATCATTTTGAAAAAGAATATGCATCTGCTTAGCATAAAGCAGATTATATGCGGAATCTTCCGTAAGAGTACTCATTTCAAATCCTGCCATATCAAAAGACACTAGATAGTCTGCATCCATGTTTCTTAACTGCTCATATGTATGACTACTTTCGTTATCCCGCTGGAGAAAATAAAGCGTTTCCATATCCAGCGCTTTTGCGGCCGTCTTTACTTGTTCCACCAGGGAACCGAAAAGCTGCTGATTTTTCTCCTCCAATACAATTACTAGTTTCTTCATGCTTTCTTTCATACAGCAGAGCACCCTGCACTGCTGCCTTCATCTGCCTTTCTAATTTTTTTTGTCTACAAACTGAGGGGATATGAAATTGGTATGATTCATATTTTTGTAATAATCAATTGCTGCCTTAGAGCCCAGCTTTACCGCCCTTATCTTTTCTCTTTCGCTTTTAAATATGGTTTCTACCATTTGTTTATTTCTGCTTTCCTGAGCCTGAATGGAAACACTCTTTTCTGTAAGCTGGGAAATCAGCGCCTGCATTTTCTTTATTTCATTTTTAAATGTGACCTTTCCTGTCTCTGAAGCCAATTCCTCTTTTACACGCTCATACATTCTGTCAAAGCCAATATCCAGCATTTCCAGTTGTTGGATCAGCACTGCTTTTTCCTCCACATTCCGGTCGAAAAGATCAACAGAAAACTCCTCTTCCTTTAACAGTTCTGCCTGTTCTTTATTCTTTTCTATGATTTCATCCAGCTTTGCTGCTTTTTTCTCCAGGCTCTCTATCATGATTTGTATATAGTTATCCGTCATTTTTCCTCCTTTTCCCGCAATCGGGTAATAAAACAACAAAGAGGATTTAAGAAATCCTCTTTGCCATATTCCTTATGTTATATTTTAAACCGTATGCGCCTTTTTCATAACTTCCTTCCATGTATCCCGCATGGAACGAAGATGGGTATTCACTTCCTCCAAAATCTCTTTATCCTTTTTCATGTTGGCTTCTAAAAGACGCTGTAGCAGATACACATACACTCTGTCAAAATCCTCTGCAACCGGATATTTCATATCAAGAGTAGCCCGGAATTCATCAATGATCTTCTGCACCTTCTTAATATTGGTATTCGCCTTTTCGATATCATTTTGCTCAATTCCCAGAATTGCAATATTACAAAATTTAATAGCTCCCTCGTAAAGCATAAGAGTCAATTCCGGTTTGGAAGCAGTAAGTATCTTGCTGTCATTGTATTTCGTATACGCATTTGGTATCGCCATGTTATGAGCCTCCTAATAAACCTGCAATGGCATTGGACTTTGACTCAAGCTTTGCAAGCGCTGTCTCCATTGCGGCGAACTGCTTGTAGTACTTATCTTCCGCTGCTGTAATCTTCTTTTCCTGCGCAGCAATCTTGCTTGTATAATCGTCGTATTCCTTCTGCATCTGCTTATCGTTATACACCTTATTGTAGCTGCTGTAATTATTGGACTGCATCTTTTTGCCGATATCCGCATACAACTTTTTGGAAAGCTGGGTAAAGAAGGAAACTACTGTATCCGGGTCGCTGGCAATCATGCTCTTTAACACATCCGATTTTCCCATTGTATTTGCATCGTCCGGATCGCCATCGATGTGATAAGCATTTCTCTCATTATCCGCAGCATTGAAATATCCAAGCTTGTTAATTCCAAAATCGGACAGATACATGGTCTTTCCATTTACCTCAAAGCCTGACATCATAGCCATCTTGAAAATATTGGAAACCTCATTTAAGGTAGAATCCCTATACAAAATGGATTCTTTCAGGGTATCTTCATATTTCTCAATATCTCTGTCACTCATAGCCTCTTTCTCTTCATCAGAAAGCGGTTCATATCCCCTGGTAATCTTGGCATTATAAAGTTTATCCATCTCATTGATGAGTTCATTATACTCCTTAATGAAATTTTTAATAGTGCCATAAACTGCATCATAATCATTTTCCGTAGTAAGGGTTACTGTTTCTCCCGGTGCCGTCTTATTCTTTACGGAAATAGTAAGTCCATTGATTTCAAAGTTATTGGTGGTAGAAGTAAATTTTGCTCCGTTTAAACTGATTACTGCATTATCGCCTTCGATTCTGGTAGCTCCTGTCTCATCACCTGTGGTCTGGGTAAATCCACTTATCTGACCATTTACTACTTTTTTTGCAAAATCTATCTTATCTTCCATATCCGCTGTCACGCTTGACCGGATTGCAGCATTATCATTTTCAAGCTTCGCTTCTGCTGCTGCCTTATCAGCCTCTGTCTGGGCAAGCTTTGCCTGCTCTTCCTTGTAGCTGTCATATGCTTTAATATCATCTTCTACTTTTTTCAGTCCATCTTCTCTTGCCCTTTTTGCCTCTTCCGTTTCATCTTCCGGCACAGTGGATAAAAATTCCTTTTGCTTCAATAGCTGCTGATAATCTGCATCCAGACTCGTAATATTTACATTGCCGTCCTCATCTTCATAGCCTTTATCCTTTAAAAATGCGCTGATATTCTTTTTATATTCGTCAATTTTACTATTATAATCCAGAATCTGGCTTTTCAGCACCTCAGCCTGTCTTGTAACTTCTTTTTCAATCAGGGCCTGAGCCTCTGGATCATTTGTATCTGCAAATCCCGCATATACGTTATATTGCGCCTCAGTCAATTTGTCCATTACATTGATTCCAAGAGCAGATAACGCTTTAAAACCGCCTTCTGTGCTTGCTGTCAATGCAAAGTCTGAATCCTTACCGGTTGTTTTTGCGCTGACAAAAAGCCTTTGATTCCTCTCGTCAAAGTTGGCATTAATGCCTGCATTTTTCAATTGACTTACCACATCGCTAATGGTAGAATCGCCATTTAACTTAATATCCCTTGTTTCACTTCCTACTGTAACGGAAAATGTCACAGCCTCTCCCGATGCAACACTCGATCCGGCAATCTCGGACAGCTTGGTGCTTCCTGAATATGCCCCATTGGTGCTTAACTGGGCGCCAGTCAGATATCCGCTCTTTGCCAGAGACGTTACCTGCAGATTCTGTACACCGTTTACCGCATCCTTACCAGTAATCACGCTTGCAACAGACTCATTGGATACGGAAGTCTTTTGCTGTTTGTAGGCGGTAGTAAATGCCATATTATTAATTGTCTTACTATATAAATTTAAAATCTTGCTGTTTAAGGTCTTCCATGCGTCCTGCTTGTAACCAAGCTTTGTCTGTGACTTTTGCAGCTTTACCTTTTTCTGGCTTTTTGCTTTTACTAATTCTGCTATGATGCTTTCCGTGTCAAGACCGGAATTCATACCTGTTATACGCATTGGCATATGTGTTCCCTCCTATCGTCTTTCATCTACTAATATACCCGCCAGTTCCCATACCTTGGCAATCATATCAAGGGTCTTTTCCGGCGGAAGCTCTCTTAATACTTCTTTTGTGTCTTTATTCACGACCTTGATTGTAATCCGGTTGGTCGCTTCATGAATACCAAACAACACCTCTGAATTGCCCATATTTTTGTTGATTTTTTCTACTGCCTGTCTAAGCTGCTCCTTGGAAGGCTGGCCCTGTTCTCTGGTGCCGTTTTCTCCGTTATTGTTCTCTTTTCCTTCTGTAGCTTTAATATTCAGGGTAGCTGCATCCGCTGCCTGACCCATTTCCTGTACTGCAGATTCCTTTCCGCTGGCAACAGGCTTTGGTGCCTCTGTCTTCTGAATGGGCTGCGCCTGCAGCGTCATTGCACTTCCTAATGGTTCAATTGCCATTTTTGTCACCTCCGTGTGATTTCGTTTCTTCTGGCTAAAATA
>CAMWWJ010000001.1 GCA_947177925.1 uncultured Lachnospiraceae bacterium | reverse complement strand
CTGTCGGCAGCCGTTCCCGATTCCTGCGGGGGAAAACTGAGGGCTGAACTGTTACATTGGAAAATTCAATTCCTGATTCCTATATCCATGCTTCCGGAACGAAAGCCTTCCAAATCCAGCGTGATATAGGAATACCCCAGCTCCTTCAAATATGCCGCCACTTCCCTTTTCTTTTCTAAAAGCCCGGCCATATAGTCTTCATCCACTTCAATACGGGCTATTTCACCGTGTACCCGCAACCTGACATTATATAATCCCAATGCCCTTAAAAATGCTTCTCCCTGTTCCACATGTTTCAGCTTCAGAGGAGTCAACGTTTCTCCGTAGGGAAAACGGGTAGCCAGACATGGGGCTGAGGGTCTGTCCGCTACAGATATGCCATATCGGGAAGCCAGCCTCCGCACCTCTGTTTTGGTCAATCCGGCTTCCTTTAAAGGACTTTTTATGCCTAGCTCCTCAACTGCCCTGATTCCCGGACGATATGCCAGAAGGTCATCTGCATTGGTTCCTTCCATTAAGATTGCAGCGCCTAACCGCTGTGCCTTTTCCTTCATTTCCCCAAAGAGATATTTTTTACACCGATAGCAACGGTCAACGGGATTTTGAAGGATATCCGCCTGTTTTAGCTCCTTTAGCTTTAACAGAATATGTTCTGCCCCTGCCTCTTTTGCTACTTTCCCTGCAATTTTTATATCGCCCGCCGGATGCAGCTCTGTATCGGCTGTAATCCCATAGACAATCGTTCCCTGTTCTTTTGCATATGCCACAGCCATTTTCAACAAAAGGCTGCTGTCGACTCCCCCGGAAAAGGCAACTGCCATATTTTGTTGTGCATATCCTTTCATCATGGCATGGAGCCTGTTATATTTTTCTTCGTATGAATCCATATTATTTCTTACCTTTTACAGCCAGTCTGTTAATCTGTGTCGCCATATAGCCCGCACCGTATCCGTTGTCGATATTTACTACCGCAATCCCGTTGGCACAGGAATTTATCATAGTCAGCAAAGCCGACAGCCCATGCAGGCTGGCGCCATATCCTATGGAGGTAGGAACCGCAATGACAGGTTTTTCCACAAGTCCTCCCAAAACACTGGCAAGGGCTCCTTCCATGCCTGCAGCCGCCACTATACAATTGGCTTCCTGTATGGTGTCCAACCGTTGGAACAGCCTGTGAATGCCGCTTACCCCTATATCATAAATCCGTTCTACACAGGCTCCAAAAAATTCCGCTGTCTGGGCAGCTTCCTCCGCCACTGGTATATCTGCTGTCCCTGCGGTGCAGACAGCGATTTTCCCGCTTCTTTCCTTGTCCTTTTTTTCTATCTTAAGGATATGGGATATCTCATCATAGGTTATCTGGGGCAACACTGTCTTTACCGCTTCAAACTGGTGGGCATTTGCCCTTGTACCGAATACTTCCCCATTTGCTTCATACATCTTTTGGTAGATGGACACCAGATATTCATCCGGCTTGCCGCTACAAAAAATCACTTCCGGGAAACCGGAACGGACTTCTCTATGGGAATCCAGCTTTGCATAGCCTAATTCCTCAAAAGGCTGCTTTTTGAAATGTCGTTCTGCCTCCTCCACGCTGAGCTTTCCGTTTCTTACTTGTTCTAAGATTTCTCTGGTTTCCATTTTGTGCCTCTTTCCTAACGGTTTTAAACTTTACAATTTTTATTATTTTATAAAGAAGTTCTTTCATTATACTATATAAAAGAGTTTTTCGGCAATTCTTCTTTTGGTTACTTCTTATGACCAGTAATATCTTTAATATCAAGCTGCATATTCAATCCTCACTTCCTTTATAGGTTCTAAAAAAGCATCTGTATCATAGTATAGATTTTGAAGTATCGGAATCAAGTCAATATATTCCTCTACTTCATCCAAATTTCTGTACTTTGCCATCACTACCAAATATCCATGATCCCACTCTATAACTTTCGTATATCTTTCTAACTTGGAAGATGTAACAAAACGGATTATTTGATTATTAAATTGAAATATTGTATATTCTCCGCTATTTCTAAGAATTGCATAATTGTGCATATTATTTTCACATCCTTTCTTCTTTTGGTTACTTCTTATGACCACATTTTGAAATAAATTTCATCATCAGTCAACTTATCCGTTTTCATAATTCATCCCTTGTATCAGAGAATGACACGGAGCGGCAATCCTCTTATTTCACTTCTACCGCCCTCAGAAGTTATCAAACGACAAAATTATAATTCTTCCATTTTATAAACAGCATATCCCTCGTAGTAATAGCTATAGTCAATACCTTTCATATATACTTCTCTATCGTTAATTTTTTCTGTAAGAACCTGCTTCAAAAGATGTTTGATTTCAACATCCCTGATTGGACTTCTCTCCATTGCAAGAAGGTAATCATCTTTATCTACTTTACTCCATTCGATAACTTGACCTATTTCCTTTTTTAAAATAAGATCAAGCCAGATTCTCGTACTGCGGCCATTACCTTCCCGGAAAGGATGTGCCACATTCATCTCAACATACTTTTCAACAATTTCATCAAAAGTAGATTGTGGCATCTTATCTATATTTTCTAAAGCAGCCTGCAAATATATAACCGGTGCAAATCTGAAATTACTTTTTGCAATATTCACATTTCTCAATTTTCCTGCAAACTTGTAAATTTCACCAAACAGATACTTATGAATTTCTGCAAGCGTTTTATATGTTCCAGCTTCTAAATTATCCAAATAACCACTTTCAAACAATTCAAGAGCTTTCTTTTTGCTCATTTTCTCTTCGGTTCGTGCAAGCTCCGTCGACTCTATAATGCCTAATTTATTTTCAGGTGTCATATTTATTTCCCTTCTATACTTGTATTATACTTTTTATTACCTCCTCTAATGTCAGACTATAATCCTGGAATTCATCCTTTTTATTCATTAAATTTTCTGGAGTGACTCCTATAAAGCTTTCATACATCACTTGGGAACCATTTCTATCAAAATTTATACTCATTTTGCGCTGGCACATCCTTTAAAAGTGCAGATTTTAAGTACTGATATACAATATTTCTCTGCTCCTTGCCCTGTTTATTTTTTAGTTCATCTTTATATAATAATCCATCAATTACTTGTGCTCCTGCAGGAACTTGCAATATTATCAAACTATTTTGTTTGATTTCAATAGGAAAATTATTGTCAACCCAATTTAAAATTGGATTCATCTCCTATATCCCTACACTTCCACAAACTCATACTTTCCCGGTCCTAATCCGGTAACCTTCTTAATAACCTTCGCTTTCTTCATTGCATTCACAATATTCGTTGCTTTAGATTTTGAACAATTCAACCATTTCATGACATTCGCTTGTCCAAATGGTACACCAATTCCACAATGAATAAATACCTGTTCAATATTGTGCACGAATATTTCTGTCACTTCTGCCGCCTCAAATAGCGGAAAATATTTTTCAAAATCACTGCTTACTTTTCCAGAGTCATTGCTTACTTTTTCTAGAGCATTGCTTATTTTTCCAGAGTCATTGCTTACTTTTTCTGGAGCATTGCTTACTTTTCTGAAGATTGTGACCTTAAAACCATCGCCAAATTCTTCAAATAGTGGATCCGGCAATCCATACTCTTTACACCGATTAATAATTCTTGGCAGTCCGGTTCCCCACGCCTCTACAATATGCATATAATGAAATGCTTCCGCTATAGCTTCATTTCTACATGTAGACTTTCCTGCTTTTGCAGTTTCCAAATCCAATCCGCCATAAAGCATACCCGGTGATGAAACTTCCATCCTGTCATCATAAAGACATACCTGCACACAGGATTTATCGAGATAGCTTCTATGAAGAACTGCATTTGCAATCATTTCTCTGATAGCAGATATTGGCAGTTCATACACATCTTTTCTGTATTCCCCTTCAATCTCTGCTCCCATATTTATATGTCTTAAGACAAAATGATAAGCATCATCTACCTGCTCATAAATTGGTCCGTTGAATTCCTTTTTATCAATGAATATATCTCTCGTTTTTCCTTTAAACAAGCCACACTGAACCTTTGATGCTTTATTCCTGTTATCCGTCAGTAAATCAAATGCATGTGTTGGATAGGGATTTCTTCCCACTCTGCAAAGGACACCAAAATCGTGAAGTTTTTCCAATGTCATATCTTTCACGGCAAGTTTTTCTTCTTCTGTCTCACAGGAATCAATTGCAATCTGCTTCATCTTCTTGCACAAACTCAATGCCCTCTTTTCATCATACTCACTGCCAATCTCCTGAAGCGTATCATAAGATATATTTTGCCCTTCCAACTCCAGTTCCTGTAACTTTCTTGCATCGGCTGGTCTGCTTGTACCATTGATTCTTATATAAGCACTGGTTTCCTTTCCCCTGCTCGCAAGATAATAAGGTCTAAGTTTACCAGGCACTACGTCAATAACAAGAAGTGTCTTATCTTCTAACGTCTGGATAGAAATATCCGGCTCTATCTGTGGTGTACACGCATCTGAAATCATATTTGAAATAGAATCCGACAATTTAAATGGACTCTGTTCACCAATTCCATACACGATACCAGTCTCGTCTTCAATCCCTAGAATAACCTGTCCACCGGTACTATTGGAAAAAGCAATAATATCTTTAAGAAATTTCTCATGATTACCCGGAATCTCTCTTTTAAATTCGATATTCTTGCCCTCTCCAAAATATTCTTTATTGACCATGATGCCACCTGCTTTCTATAATAAATCGTATCCATGCCACTATATCTTGAACTAATTTTATTTTTAGTCCATGAACCTATTCTAATATCGTCACCTGTTTCTAAAAATCGTATTCATACGGTGTCTTGTTATCCGCCTTATGTCCCATATGAAAGACAATCTGAAATGAATCTCCTGACGGTTCATTCCGGCAGGTGCCATAAGTCCTTCTTCTAGAATTGCATCTAATTCTGATTATGTCAATTGTTCCAAACTATATGCTCTGGATTTGGTTTGACAGAACAAATCATGTTGTTATCAGCTCACCAAAGCTTGTAGAATTTCTTTCGCAACTCACACCTTAAAAAATATTATATCATCTACTTTTTCTAGTTACAACAAGAACCTTTGAGTTGTTTGTAGTATATATCCCTGATATGGTATTCAACATATTTTTCACTCCGTCCCCCATTACCCCGTTTTCATTTTCTCTCATTGCCTATCCTCTCCTTTCATTTCCAGTTATCCCACTAGAAAGGGTATGTATCAGAACGCAAAAAACCGCCTGCCCTAACCAAAGAGCAAACAGTCTTTTGCGCCCAGCTCTATTCAATTTTTAATTGGCCATCCACTCCTTAGGATCTGGATATTTATGATCGCCCGTTGCATAACCGCCTTTGTATTTTACCGTCATATACAAGGTCTCTTTGCCCTTTACCAGTTTCACATAGCAGACACCATCTTCAAATTTATCCGTAATGTCAATTTTCTGATCCATCCAATAAACCCAAACAGAACCATCCTCTTTATATTCCACGTCCGGCGACATCAGCTCCTCCATGAGTTCTTCCTCTGATAAAGGTATTTCACTGCCGTCATCTGCAATTGCAACACCGCCGCCACCCATAAACTTCTCATTTCCGTCAGCATCCGTATACTCCATACTATAAGTTCCGTCTCCGTCAAACTGAATAGTCGCATTCGTACAATCTCCGTGAATCCATAACTGAATCGTGCGCTGAATTCCGCCTACATCCATAGCGTACGCAACTGTAGCGCTCGCCATAAATATCATGCAGACCGCAATAGAAGCAGCCATTGTTTTAAAGATATTCTGTTTATTTATTTTTTTCATTTTTTCTACCTCCAAAGAAAATTCGTTAGATGGGCAAACTGCCGAAAATGCCTTTTTGTATTTTTCTTTATTCGTCATATTCCCAATCCTCCTTTAATGTGTTTCGAAGCAGCAATCTTCCCCTTGACAATCTGACTTTCACATTACTCTGCGTCAGCTTCAATATAGCCGCAATTTCATTTACAGAATAATCCTCGTAATAGTACAAATGAATCACTATACGATACTTTTCTGGTAAATTCATCACCGCCTCAAACAGCTCGGAGGACTCCTCCGACTCGAAGGTCAACGTTTGTATGTAATCCTCCAGTGGCAAAGAATTTCTCCTGAAAAAAGTATTATTTTTGTTTTTTGCCTTGTTAATTGCTACTCTGATCAGCCATGCCCGTATATGCTGCTCTGATTCAAACTCTTTTTTCTGAGCCCAATACTGAATGAATGTATCTTGAACAACATCTTCGGCATCCTGTGTATTTTTGCATACATTAAAAGCCATAACATAAAGATTGTTCCGATATTTTTCGATCAGCTGCTCTACTGATGGTTTCATAAGCATGCTCCTTTATTCTTTTGTTCTTTTGAAAAGCCTTTCACTAATAATACAAATGAAAATACGAAAAGGTTACAAAGAATTTGTAAAAAATAAGAGCAGGCTCAAATGAACCTGCCTCTTTTTCAGGAAAACATAAATTTTCCAAGTCTGCAATCCTTTCTAAATCATGAATCGCTGCCTGCCTGATTACATATCCTTCCTCCATGCTATACCTCAAGGACCTGCGGTTCTTCTGTGAAAGAATATATCACAGCGCTATCAATATCAAAATATAATGTATTCGTATTATCATCTCCTGCAGTGTAAGAATCCTTTAAATGCGGATATTCTTCTAATATTGCATGATGCACCTCAATCCGGTTGTCTTCCTTCAATTCCCCTGAGACACGAATCCATCTGTCATCTTTATCCATAGCTGATAATTCAAACTTGGGATTTTTCTCAATCTGTCTGGATACATTTTTAGCTTTTGCTGTCAGAATATATATCTTATCCTCAAACAAAAGCGCTGTTCCAAATGGGCGGACTCTCGGGGTATCCCCATCTTCCGTTGCTAAATAATAAGTTCCCACATCCTTTAAATATTGATGTAATTTCTTTAAATCTTTACCTGCCATAATCCTTTTACCTCTTTCTTCTTGTTTTTACCATTGTTTTGTAACCGTTTAGAACCGGGCTCGAAAACACTTATAAATTATCATACAAATCTTCCGTAAATGTCAAGCTGCCTCTATATCCTGCATAAGTGCGGTTGAAAACCAGTCTTTCATTCATCGGGAAAGATGCCAGTATAAACTGAATCTCTTTTTGCAATGCCACCTCACGTTCATTGCTGCTTCCGATCAGTAAAGTTATCTCCTTTTCCTCATTTAAAAGAGCCTGGTTAATCTCATATTGGTCTGCTGTAAACACTATCCTTGGCGGTACTGCATACTCCAAATCGTTAATCTGGGCAATAATTCTATCCTTGTCCTCCTGTCGGAACATCGGTTCCGATATAATCACAAGTACGGGAGTAAAACTGAAATCATTTGCCAGATACCTCGTGATTCCTACTGCGTTACCTGCATCTGCAACTACCGCAAACCGTTTCCAGCTTACCACTCCTATGGATTGCGCCAGATAGTGATATACATAGTCCTCTTCTGCGGCAATTACCTTTTCAACCAGCTCATCATCTAAGCTAAGAGCCTTTGCAACTTCTCTGACAAAAGCTGTAGTATCTGTTGCCCCCACAAACAATCCCGGAATCCTTATGCTTGGAACACCGAACTTTTCTTCAAATTTTTTTGCCGGTCCATTCCACAGCCATGGATTCACAATAATATTCAAAGCTGCACCTGAGCATTTTTTAATATCATTAATTCCCTGATGTTTTGTAAAAAAGGTGTTGACCTTTAGTCCCAACAAAGATAAAATGCGGTCGATTTCTTCTAATGTACCGCTCCAGAATGGATCATGATAAGGAACAATCCCGAAAATATTTACAAGCTTCTCATCTTTCGGAATCCCCTCTTCTATCACCTGATCTATCATGGTATTCCAAACTATTTCATAACCAAGGTTGCTGTCTCCTGCAAATCCCGGTGTATCAATGGGATAAACTTCATGCCCCTTATCCTGAAATTCCTGTGTGATACTGACAATATCATCCCCAATGATACCCGCAGTACATCCTGTCAGCACAAAATAGGCATCTGCATCAATAATATCAATCGCACCCTGAATGGTAGTCCTAAGTTTATCCGTTCCGCCAAATACCACTTCTTTTTCCAGCATATTGCTGGAAGGCAGTGATACTCCGCTGACAAAACACGAAGATTTATGCCCGGACTGTCCCTGTTCTGCTGCTGATGTCTGCATACAGCAGCCTGGTCCCGCATGAAGTATGGGACATACCTTTTCCAAAGCGCCCAAAACAGAATTGATTCCTGCCAGAACGCAGCCTCCCCTTGGATTTTCCAATATCTGTGACATCCTAAACACCTCCTTCAATATACTTAAATGCATCTTCTTCATACCATGAATCCCTGTATGGCAGTTTCACATGCTTTGCTAATTTCACATTAAATCCCGGATTCTGTAACTGGTCTGCAATTTTATTTCCCAGATATAATAGTCCGTCATATCCCATAGTGGGGCGCTTGCCATCCAGAACATGCGTTGTAGGGATACCCAGTTTTGCAGCCCACTCCGGCACTCCGATAAACGCATCCGGTTTTAGTTTGTTTACAAGATTTGCCTGCTCAAATGGCTGCATATTTGCTATATCCACCACAAAATTTTTGTGGATTCCATTGAGATATTCAATATCAACCTGAGCATCCTCATCATAGGTAGGCGTTTCCAGTCCCACAAGCTCCATGCCAAAGTCATCAATCAAAGCAGCCGCTGCAAAAGAACGCCCTGTTCCTCCGCAGATAAACACCCGTTTTCCCTGCAGCCTGTCTCTTATCCCTGCCACCAGCGGTTCTATGCGTTTATGCTCCAAAGCAATAATCTCTTCCACTTCCTTTTCTTTTCCCAATACTTTTGCAATACCACGGTACCATTTATCTGTATTACGGATACCAATTGGCATTACGGTATGGGAATATGGAATCTCATAATCCTCCCACAAAGTCTTCATAAACTCATCGGCAAATACCTTACAGATTGATGTGGAAGCCTCTGCCGCTGGTATCTTCTTAATCTTTTCCAAAGAACTGTAAAACGGAATATAATTTACCTTAATGCCAATTTGCGAGAGCATACGCTCCATTTCCTTCTGATCCGCATAACTTACCGTGGTTGGTGCAAAAAGATTGACCAGTCCTTTTTCCTTTGGAACTTTCTCTTTTTTTAATATGTACTTATTGATAGATAAAAAAGCGGCATCAAAACCAGAGGCACATATTTTAGACTTAAAGCCTTCACAATGAATCGGAACCATAATCGTATCCGGATATTCCTGTTGTAAGTCAGAAGCAATGGCATCTATATCATCACCGATAATTCCCGATGCGCAGGATGCATAAATAAATGCCAGTTTCGGATTGTACTGTTCCACCGCTTTTTTCACAGAATCCCGCAGTTTCTGTTCTCCGCCGAACACAACACTCTTCTGGTCGATATTGGTAACGATAATCCTTGGGTTTTTAATATTCTTAATCCCCCTGTGCGCCTGCCCTACACGGTACATATCCACTGCCATAATGGAACAGCCCACACACCCTTGCGGGGAATGGGAGATAAAAACAGAATCCTCCAATGACATTAGCGCTGCCATACTGTTAATCTGCTGGCATTGCAATCCCTGTGCAAAACTTCTGTCCGCTCTTTTCAAACAGCCTTTTTTAAAGTTTTCCTCCACTTCCTTTCCTGTTGTGCCCAAATCATTGATTCTTCCCGGTTTACTTTCACGCACACCAGAGTATTTTACCTTTTTCATATTTACACCTCATCTTTGCACTGATTTACTAAATATTCCGGAACAATATTCCTTCCCATTATTTGAAGCATTTCTTTATCACTCTTGAGCCGGTTTAATTTTTAAATTGCAGTTCCTGATTCTTTATGCTTACCCTTGTATCTTTGCCTATTGATTTGGTAATAAAAGTATTGCCGCCCACTACGACATTTTCTTCAATCACCGTATCACCGCCTAAAATGGATGAACCTGAGTAAATCGTAACGTAATCCCCTATGGTCGGGTGTCTCTTTACTCCTTTGAGCTTCTGTCCGCCCTTTGTTGATAATCCGCCTAAAGTAACCCCCTGATACACTTTGACATGTTCTCCAATTACAGTGGTTTCCCCAATAACAATTCCCGTACCATGATCCATAAAAAAATATTTTCCAATCGTTGCGCCGGGATGAATATCAATTCCGGTAACGCTATGTGCGTGCTCCGTCATAATTCTTGGAATCATAGGCACGCCAAGCAGTACCAGCTCATGGGCAACCCTGTAAACCGAAATGGCATACAGCCCCGGATAAGACAGAATGACTTCATCCTTACTTTCTGCCGCCGGATCACCTTCATATGCCGCCTGAATATCCGTATCCAGATAAGACCTTATCTGTGGTATTTTTTCCATAAAGTCAAATGTCATATCCTGTGCTTTTTCCTCTAACCCACTGTCTACACATTCCGGATATGTTCCACAATATTTCAGGACAATCATAATCTGTTTCTTCAAATGGAATATGACATCTTCAATGGCAGCTGACATATTGTTTTTCAGGCTGTAAATTTTATAAACTTTGTCACTGTAATATCCCGGATAGAGGATTTTCAGCAGTTTCCCGACAATGTCAATAATGGCTTTTTTGTCCGGCTGATTATATAAATCTGTTTTGTTGACTACCCTTTCATCGGTGTAATCATCCAGTATCAACTGGACAATGCTTTCCACCCTGTCTTCATTCAATCTTCCCATATCAATATTCCTCGTCTTCTGCTTTTTCAGCAATATCAAAATATATCCGCATAATATCGCCGCATTTGGCATTTCCAACCGTACCCACTCCACTGGGATTTTCTGTTCCGCCTGCGTTTCTAGAATTGTTGAAATGGCCCATTACTTTTTCACTATACATCTTCTTACTCTCCCTTCTGCCTTCAAGGGCACCTGTTTCATATATATGCTACGGTTGGTTTTTTACAAAATCCTCATACAACGGAGACATGTCCCGCAGCCTCTCCACAATCTTTTTCAATTCATCTGCCACAAAATCAATATCCTCCAATGTGGTTTCTTCCGACAGGGTAATCCTTAATGAGCCATGTGCAATCTCATGAGGAAGCCCTATCGCAAGAAGTACGTGGGAAGGATCTAATGAGCCGGATGTACATGCCGAACCGCTGGAAGCACATACTCCCAGCTGGTCTAATAAAATCAGCAATGATTCCCCTTCAATAAACCGAAAACAGAAGTTCACATTATTCGGCAGTCTGTCGGTTTTATGCCCATTCAGCCTGACATAGGGAATCTCCGATAAAACTCTTTCTATCAAATGATCCCGCAATGTTATCTCCTTCCTGGTTCTTGCTTCCATCGTTTTTCCGGCAATCTCTGCTGCCTTTCCAAATCCAACAATTCCCGGTACATTGGAAGTTCCTGCCCTTCTATTCCTCTCCTGCGCACCACCATGTATAAAGGAACGGATTTTTACACCTTTTCGGATATACAAAATCCCGATTCCTTTCGGACCATTAAATTTATGCCCGCTTGCTGAAAGCATGTCTATATGCATCTCATCCACATGAATTGGGATATGTCCATATGCCTGTACTGCATCCGTATGAAACAGCACGCCCTTCTCATGTGCAATCCTTCCTATTTCCGCAATCGGTTCTATTGTCCCAATCTCGTTATTTGCTGCCATGACCGATATCAAAATGGTATCCGAACGGATAGCAGTTCTAAGCTCTTCAAGAGATATTTTCCCTTCCTCATCTACGTCAAGATAAGTTATCTCATAACCCTGTTTTTCCAGATACTCACAAGTATGCAAAATGGCATGATGCTCTATTTTACTGGTTATGATATGTTTACCCTTTGAAGAATAAGCCTCTGCAGTAGCCTTTAATGCCCAGTTATCAGACTCGCTTCCCCCACCTGTGAAATATATCTCCTCTACATTTGCACCAATTAACTCCGCAGCCTGCCTTCTTGCATAATCAACTGCTTTCTTTCCCTCTCCCGCAAAGCTGTATACCGCCGATGGGTTACTGTACGTCTGCCTGAAAAAGGGAAGCATTTCATTTAACACTTGTTCGCTTACCTGCGTAGTCGCAGCATTATCCAAATAAATAATCTTGTTCATAAAGCAGCCTTCTTTCCTTGAAGTTTATATAGAATATCTAGGGGTATCATATAACATACTGGTCTATCAACAGCTCATTCTGCCACTCCAGCATATCTGCCAACGTGATTCCTTCCAGTACATCATTGATAGCCGTATCCAGTTTTTCCCATAACCGATAACTTACACATGTGCCTTTATTTTCACACACAGTTCCATTTTCGCCAACACAGTCTGTCGGTGACAAATCACCTTCCACCGCTTTCAGAATCTGCCCTACAGTATATTTTTCAGGTGGATAATTCAAAATATATCCTCCATGCGCACCTCTGATACTTTTTACTAAAGCCGCTTTATTCAGCACAGCAACAATCTGCTCTAAATATTTCTCAGATATATTTTGCCTTTTAGCTATATTCCTGAGTCTCACCGGCTCCCCATGATTGTAGGTAGCCAAATCAACCATTAGCTTTATCGCATTTTTCCCTCTCGTTGATATCCTCATAAAAACCTCCTTGCTGGCAAAGTTCCTGCATTGATATTATACTATCCATATATGAATAATCAAATTACTTGTTTTCTATAACCTGTAATAGATTTTGCCTATTTCACATGACAAATTTTATCATTGCTTCCGCTACGCCATCCCTGTCATTACTTGGCTCAACTACATCTTCTACTTTTTTTGCCTGCTTAGAAGCATTCTCCCTCCGTAATTTCTTTATTTGACGTCAAAAGCGTACCGTCAAGGTCAACTCCTATTATGTATTTCTTCATTATGTAAATCCTTCACTCTGGAAATATTCTTTGTCAGTATATAAGGCAAATCCTGTTTTCATTTGTTCAAACCCCCAATGTTTGTACAGTCCTATCCACTTTGGATGCGTATAAAGAATAACATTGCATCCCTTAACCTGTTTCAATAATTCATCAACAATTATTTTTCCCAATCCCATACCACAGTGTTCTTTATCCAATGCAATGTTATATAATGCCGCCTGACATATTCCATCAGAGATAGCTCTTCCAACACCGATTACCTTGTTATTCTCAATAACAAACACAACTGCATAGCTATTATTAAAGACACGTTTCTGCGTTTCTACATCAAAATTGCTTAATCCATAATAAGCCAATATATCACAAACTTCACTAAAATTTATTCCTTCTGTTTTGGTCTGAATCCTATATTCCATACATATCCCTTTACATTTAAAACTCTATTTTCATCTGATATCTCATATGATACCACTGTGCCCCTCCATGGATTGACTCTGACAGTCCTTCGTTGACAAAACCAAACTTCTCATAGTAATGCACCATATGTTCCTTACAGGTTAAAACCAGTCCCTTCCGGTTCTGTTTTCTGGTATCCCCAATCACCCTTTTGAGCAAAATTTCCGCATAACCTTTTCTCTGGTAATCCGGCCTTGTCTCAACTCCAAAAATCATCTGCCAGTCTCCCTCTTCCTTATGCATACCGGCATCATCATACATTTCATCCAAAAGGGTGTCGCCGTCAGTTACCATGCCGTTTACCAGGGAAACTAAAACCCCCTCTACTTCCAACAGCCAGAAGTGGTCTGGAAAAACCTTAAGCCGTTTTTCAAAGCTTTCTCTTGTGGCTCCATCCGCCTTGGAAAAACATAATCCTTCCAATTCCGCAACTGCATCTAAATCCGAGAGAGAGGCATGTCTGATGATATAATTTTTTTCCTTTGCCATGTCTTTTACCTCCATTTTTTCAAACTACCATGTTTCATTTCATATCCATTGCTGCCAAAAATAATTTCCTTTTCATGGGTGCTTACAAGAACCGTTGACCCTTCCCTGTTTATCTCTTTTAATATCTCCATTACTTCTTTGGCGTTTTCTTCGTCCAGATTAGCGGTGGGCTCATCTGCAATGATAATCTTAGGAGAAAGTATAACTGCCCTTGCGATCATAACCCTTCTTTTTTCCCCTCCCGATAATTCTTTGGGATAAGCATTGAAAAACTGACGAATCTTAAGCCTTTCAGCAGTCTGGTCTACTTTTTCTATATCTACCTCCGTCTCTTTGGAAAATGTGTAGGGCAGGCAGATATTTTCAAATACCGTAAGGTTAGAAAGCAGGCTCTCTTCCTGTGGGATAAATCCGATCTGTCTGTTTCTAAAAATCGATGCCTGTTTATCTGTCATATCCTCCCACTGGTTCCCGTCCAGAAAAACTTTTCCTGATGTTGGATAAAGCAGACCGCAGATAATATGGAGCAAAGTTGTTTTGCCACTGCCTGAACTGCCTGTAAGAAAGAGAAACTCCCCCTGTTTTATCTGCAGATCAATATTTTCTATGGCAAAAAAATTCTCCCCTCTTCGCATAAACTGTCTGCTTGCTTCCCTCAGTTCTATATCCATTTACTCACCTTCCCTCATAATAAAATGTGTCTGTCCCCTGCAGATTTTAAAAATGGTCACACTGGAGGACAACGGACAAAGGACAAGGGAAACTGTCATGGAAAAGACTAAAATCCCGACTGTCTGCAAAACTCCGGGCAGGAGATAGGGAAAATCTATACTGTTTCCAATGACTGTGCGGAAAGGAATAAAAACCAAAATTCCTGCCAGAACTCCTAAAATCCCTCCCGCTGCGCTTACAATCAACGCTTCTTTCCCTAATATATTTACCAGGGATGATTTTTTTGCCCCCAGCATCCGGATAATGGCAAACTCTTTCCGCCGTTCGTTTGCTGAGACAGAAAACATAATTGTCAAAGTGATAACGGAAATAAAAACCAGAATACATAAAACAACTTTCATAAACAGATAAATCTGCCCGATATTGTCCTCTATGGAGCGGATCATCTCTGTTGTCTCAATAATCTGCAGTCCGTCCATAGCTACCCGTATATTGTGCTTTACCTCTTCGGCATCATATCCTTTTTCTATCTTTACCATAAGATTGGAAACAGAAATGTCCGGATCAACACTGTCTGTAAAGGTAAATCCCTCCTCTTTTGCTGCCTTCAAAAGCGCTTTTATGGTATCCGTATCTGCAAACACACTCTGGTCGATTCCCGTACCTGTTCGGTCAAGTTTTGCAGCAACAGGAAATTCTTTTCCGTAGAATAAAAGTTTTTCATTTCCCGGCACTTCTATATCACTGCCAACTACAAGAGCCCCCTCTTCCAACGGGTTTTTAAAAACCTGTTTTATCCAGGGGGTAACAACAAAGTCCGTGCCGGAATCAAAACCGATAAACTGAACCGGAATATCACAGCAATCTTGTCCGCTTGACGCCATATAAAACTGGGATGTGACTTTTTCCACTCCCTTAATGTCCCTTATCTTTCCTTCCACAGATTTATCCAGATAAAAATAACCTGGCTCGCCTTTTAACAAAATTCCCCAAGTCGCTTTTTCATAGCCGATGGGCACGATCATAAAATCCGCACCCATTCTTCCCCTTAGACTTTCCGTGCCATTTTTTAATCCTGCCAATGCCAACAGTGTGCCAAAAAATGCAAAAGTGACAACTGCCACCAAAAGAATCAGACCTGCCAGACGGAAAGGCTTTTGTTTCAGATTACTTAACGCAATCCTTCCTGTAGTAATTTTTTTCATATTCCTGCTCCTCACATATGATCTATGCTTCAAACATTCCTGTGGACAGATAACGAAGTCCCGTATCCGGCAATATGGCAACAATATTTTTTCCATGATTTTCTTTACGCCCTGCCAGTATTTTTGCGGCAGAAAGAATGGCTCCGGAGGATGCTCCCACTAAAATTCCTTCTGTCCTTGCCACATGCCTCGCCTCCTTACAGGCATCCTCTGTCTCCACTTCCAGATATTCATCATACATGTCTTTTTCAAGATTTGCAGGCACAAACTTATCCGGGATTCCCTCGAAGGGATGTACACCGGCAATTTCTTTTGGATGGGGATTGCTCTTTGATGGAATGGAATTTTTTCCCGGCTGTACGGCAACGATTTTTATCTCCGGATTTTTTGCTTTTAAAAATCTCCCAAGTCCTGTCACCGTTCCGCCTGTTCCCACAGCAGCCACCACGATATCCACCTTTCCATCTGTATCTTCCCAGATTTCTTTTGCCGTAGTTTCCTGATGGATTTTGGGATTTGCCGGATTGCCATCCTGATTCACGCAAAATGTTTTGCCCTTTGATTCCAGATACTTTTTATAAAATGCCGCATATCCTGCTACAAAATCATTGTTGTTTTTCTCTAACGCCTCTGCCACCTCCGGGATATCTCCCATGGCCGACACTTTGGCTCCGAAAGCTTTCATTACTTCAAAACGCTCCACACTTACATTGTCCTGCACATAAATATGGCAGTCATATCCTTTTACTGCTGCAAATGCGGCAAGCCCTATTCCTGTGTTTCCGCTTGTTGCCTCGATAATGGTATACCCGGGTTTTAAACTGCCGTCCTTTTCCGCCTGTTCGATCATACTAAGGGCCGTTCTGTCTTTTATGCTCTGGTTGGGATTGTAATATTCTATTTTCCCAAGTATCCGGGCCTTCAGATTATTTTCTTTTGTATAATTCTTTAAATCCAAAAGCGGAGTATTTCCTACCAGTTCTTCAATGGAATGATAAATTTTACCCAATGTTTTTTTCCTCCTCAGATAATGTATTCCGGCTGTGGCTGTGCCGTTGCCATTTCAAACCGCTCTAAAAATTTTCTTCTCAGTTCAAAGAAACTCTCGCTTCCCCTGTGCCGTGGTTTCGGCAGATCCACCTCCACGATCTCGCTGATCTTTCCCGGATGTGGAGTCATGATCACGATTCTGTCCGACAAATACACTGCCTCGTCAATATCATGGGTGACTAAGATCATGGTAATATCGTTTTCCCTTTTCAGCTCTAAAAGTTTATCCTGTATATCTGCTCTGGTAAAAGAATCTAATGCCCCCATAGGCTCATCTAAAAGCAGTATCTCAGGATTACAGATCAAAGACCTTGCGATAGAGACACGCTGTGCCATACCGCCGCTGATCTGGTGGGGATATACATCTTCAAATCCCTTAAGCCCTACCATTCTTATGTACTCGTCTATCTTATCTTTCTTCTCTTTATACAGGTGCTGGGCTTTCAGTCCAAAACCGATATTCTGCCTGACCGTCAGCCACTGGAACAGATTTCCCTGCTGAAAAATATATCCTGCCTTGGGGGAAGGCTTTGTAATTTCCTCCCCATCTAAAAGGATTCTTCCCTTCTGAGGCCTGTCAAGTCCTGCGATCAGTCTTAAAAGTGTTGTCTTTCCACAGCCGGAGGCTCCGATAATGGAGATAAACTCCCCCTGCCTTACAGAAAAATCCACAGACTGTAACACTTCTGTCTCTTTTTCTTCATCCCGGTAGGTTCTGCCCACATGTTCCATCTTTAAAACTACATTTCTTTTCTCACTCATTTGATCAGTCCTCTCTGCCAGCGAAGCACCCTTCTCTGTACGATATTTAAAAGCCAGGTAATAAAACTGAAAAGCACTGCCATTACAAGAATAGCTGCAAAAACTTTATAGTATGCGCTCCATACCTTAGAAGCATTGATATAATAGCCAAGACCTCCGGGCTGTCCCATCATCTCCGCCATTACAAGAGTGGTAAATGCAAAACCATTTGCCGTAGAGATTCCGGTAAAAATCTGGGGCATGGCATAGGGAACCGCCACATGGAACACCTGATACACTGTGCTGCTTCCCAGGATTTCCGATGCCTCAAACAAAGACTTTGGGGTACTCTCGATCCCCTGCTTGGTAAGGGATGCAATGGGAAACCATGCACAGATAACGATTAAAAAAACTGCCGCCGAATAGGGGGTAGGAAAAAGCGTCAGTGCAAAGGGCATCCATGCCACTGCGGGGATCACCCCTGTAATTTTAAGGACAGGTTCAACCCAATATTTCACTTTCGGAAACCAGCCGATCAAAATCCCTGTTGAAACCCCGAGGAGCACTCCTCCCACAAATCCTCCTGCATAAAGCCTTAAGGAGTATAACGTGTTTTGAAAAATATAATTTCCCTCGCTTAAAAAGGCTGTTAAGATTTCTGCCGGCCCGGGGAAGAAGGGCTGGGGCAAAACTTTAATTTTTGTCCCCAGATAATCCCAAATCCCAAGTGCAATTCCCATGGCAAATCGAAATCTTGCCTTTTGAATGTATTCCTCTGCCTTTTTCTTGCTTTTAAAAGAGAATATCCCGCTTAACCCATAAGCCGCCATCAGACAGATTAAGATCAGCCGAAATGCCTCATTATGATTAAGCCCAAAAATCTTTAGATCATAAACCTCCAAAGCCACTCCTATGGCAAACTGAGGAACCAGAAGATTTTCCAAAATTGCTACGAGAAAACCAGCCATGGTAAACAATATGGAGGCTATCAGCTTTTTCTCTTTTTTCCCAAATGTTTTTTCTGTCTCACTCATGGGACATTCACCTCCTACTGGCCCAGTGTAACGTCAATTTCCGTATAAATATCTTTTGAAAAGACATCCGGCTCCCCTTTCAGGTAACCGATATTATGAAGCTCTGTTGCAAAATAGCTTACATCATCATAAACGCTCTGCTTATTTGCGGCACGGTCTTCCTCTGTGGGATACTCGTAACTCTTAATAAGTTCCAATGCCAGTTCCTTATCCTCAATGGAAGAATATCCCTTTGAAGCAATGATATCCACTGTCTCTTCCGGATTTTTGGCTATCCAGTCCTGAGCTTTTCTGTATGCCCGAAGAAGCGCTGCCGCTTCTTCCGGTTTTTCCTCTAAGACCTTGTTGGAGACATATAAAAAGCAGCAATACTTTCCTGCAAATGTAGGATCCGTGGACAGATCAAAAATAATTTTTCCCCGTCCTTCTTTTTCTGCCACAGAACCAAAGGGATCCCAAAGAGCCGCAACATCAATGTCTCCGCTTTTTAACGCTTCCAGTTCCAGATTTCCATCGGAAAAAGGCAGAAATGTCACTTCCCCGTCACCGGGAAGAGCGGATATCCCTGCTTTTTCCAGCCACACACTTGCCACCTGATGGGGGGTGCCGCCAATCTCATCCACTCCGATTTTTTTCCCTTTCAGATCTTCCGGGGTAGAAATATCCGAGTCAGGTCTTACCACAAATTTGATACATCCATTGTGCAGCCCGTCTGCCACTTTTACCTTAATTCCCTCTTCTATAGAAGGGAAAAACTGGAAATCCCCGTTGACAATGGGAATCGTCCCATTGTTAAGGCCAATCTTTCTCGTCTCAAAATCTGCTGATATCAAAGATACATCAAATCCTTCTTCTGCAAAAAATCCTTTTTCATATGCGATATAAATGGGTGCGCCGCACAAACTTCCATCTTTTCCCGGAATATCTATTTTTCCGTATTTGTATTCTCCATCAGCACTTTCTGTCTCTGAGACATTTTCCGTATCTGCTCCGTTTCCCGTACCAACAGTACTCTGGGTGTTTCCGCATCCTATCAAAGTAATTCCCAATATTGCTGCAAGAGCAGCCGCTCTGATTTTATTTTTCATATTCATATCCTCTCTTTCTTATCTGTAATAACAAGTCCAGCACTCCAATCACAATAACAATAAGGGAGCACACATAAATTCCCGGAAATGATTTCGCCCTGCATGCCATGCCGGGCATCATACAACCGCCAATGATTTTGGCGGGTACTAAAATGCTCTCACCGGATATCAGGATCGATACAAGAGGAACTAAGGCTTTCCCCTCTTTTTTCCAGAGTGCCAGCATATTTGCCACCGCAATTACTGTAAAAAGCAGTACTGCAACACTTACGCTGTAATTGCACTTCATCACTTCCTCCCCTTTACAGGGCCTTAACAATGTGAAAAGCAGCAGAATCCCGCCAATTGGAATCAGCACATTAAGCCATTTGATTTTCTCCATTTTTTCCTCCTCTCTTCTTTTCTTATAATCATTTTGGAATTTCCTCTGCATCATTTTTATAAAACCCTACACAAAAGGACAACCAAAGATTCTTTAAATCAAATCTCCGGTTGTCCGGTCAATTTCCTACTTACTCTACGGATTATGTATGTTTTATTTATGTTTCAATTATAATTATCTCCCTGCTTCTAGTCAATACTTCTGGCTATAGCCATATCTGATACTTGGCTATCTTATTTTCGATAACTGACCCCCATAGATTCATTGTAATTATAATGATGTTACATCAGCTGGAAATAGCTCAATAAACTTCTCTGCTATTTTTGACAGACAATTACCCTCTCTAATCACATAGCCAACATTTATTTTCTCATCAGTCCTTATTTTTACAGCCTTTATTCCATTTACCGATTTCTCTCCATTTGCTGTCCCGATTCCAACTGCATAGCCGTCAAGTTCCTGCAAAAGATCAATCGTAGTCGCCCTGTCGCTGGTTCTGATAACGTTTTTATATTCATATGCACTAATTATCTCTTCGTAAAAATAAAAACTACTGTTTTCATCCTGATCAAATATAAGGCATGGATATTTCTCAAGTTCCGAAAGCTCTATTTCATCCCTGAACGCCAGCGGATGATTTTCACCTATATAAGCATATACCTCATATTCAGCAATGCTTTCAAATATCAGATTCAACTCCTTAAAGGTTTTTTCATAATAATCCTGATTAAAGGTACTTATATACAATATTCCTAATTCACTCTTTGCGCTGCGAACCTGTTCCAATACAGTTTTTGTATTTGTTTCATAAATGGAGTATTCATAGTCCAAAAGTCCGAATTCTTTTACCACGCTTGCAAAGGCCTTTGTGGCAAAAGTTGAATGATGCATTACAACAGAAAAATGTCGTTTATGCTCCTCCTCGCCCAGATATTTTTCTTCTAACAGTTTACACTGCTGGATAATATTGTTCGCATAATGGATAAATGTTTCTCCATTCTTCGTTATTGTGATACCTCTGTTTGTCCGGTTAAAAATAATAATTCCAAGTTCATCCTCTAGTTCTCTTATCGCCGTTGAGACACAAGACTGTGAAACAAAAAGTGTATGTGCTGTAGCATTGATTGACTTTGTTTTAGATACCTCCACAACATAAAGCAACTGATTTAAAGTCATGTATTCTCTCCCTTCTGACAACAAACCGGAGACAGAACTTTTCATTCCATCTCCGGTTTTCGTCCGCCTTTGTTTATTTCTGCACCCGTAAAGACTCATGGTTATCCATTCGGGTAAAATAATGTGAAATCTTTTCCAATGCCTCTTCCACAGAGACACTAACATCAAAAGCCGAAATAGCCTTTCGCTCCAATTGTTTTTGTATGTGAAATCCAATCTTTTTACAGACAATACACCTGCAGTCTGATACAAGATCTACCTTTGCAGACGCTTCCCCTGCGCCGCCACATCCGCCTCCTGTACCGCTGCCACAACCACCTTCATTTTTGCAGCTAACCGACGAATTGCAGCCATCCACTACAGATACGTCATTGTTATCTGTTCCTTCCTCACAAAAAGCTCTTTCTTCCAGCCTTCTATATATACCGTCTGTCACTTCGTATATAATAAATCTTTTTGCAGAGCCAAAAGACTCATCAATCTGCTGCCCATCCGAAGATGCAACCGCTATCTTATAAGACATATGAAACCCTCCTGCTAATTAAATCTCTGCACGGCAACAGTATAAATATCTTCAATCAGACGGATACCTCCTGTATAGCCTGCATAGAAATCATCCAGTACCACTTTATCCTGTACCGGCCATGCAATATTTAAGTAATTTCCTTTCAGGCTTTCCGTAAGTTCCTTTTCATAATAGCTTCCAAGGATCAGCGGATATCCGTGGTAATCATGCTCCTTGATCTGTTCATGAATCTTATAGCTGTCCGTCTCAAATATGACATCCGCCTGCAGGTTAAAGTTCAGCTTCTTAAATTCTTCTGCAATTGCCTCACGGTACTGTTTGGGCGTATCATCCACGATAAACTGTTTTGCAGGCACAAGCCCCAGATCATTTGCTAAAAACTTCGTAATACCGAGGGCATACTGCGCATCCGCAACAACGGAAAACTGCTTATTGATCACACGGTTTTCAAGAAAAAGGTCTGCGTATCTTTCAATCAGATAGTAATAATAATTCTCATGCCCATCTATGACGCTTTCCACCTTTTCCTCATCCACTCCTGCAAATTTAGAAACCTCACGCAAAAACTTACTTGTCTCAAATGCACCAATAGGAAGTGTAGGAAGATGAAGCCATGGAAGTCCCAGTTTTTTCTCCATTTTCTTCATATTCCCAACAGAAACCCATGGGGAAACCAACAGGTTAAACTCTGCCTTGGGGATTTTATTGATCTGATCGATTCCTCTGTTATATCCAAAAATCGTGTTTGGCGTAAGCCCAATTTCCGCAAGCAATTTCTCAAGTTCCCTGATATTTCCAAGCCAGAATAAATCCTGATAAGGAACGTCCGCCCAGATATTGACCAAACCCTTTTCCTTTTCTTCAGACTTTTCCAGATACTGGTCTATAATGGCATCAATCACCTGCTCATGTCCGATATAGTTATTTCCCTTAAATCCCGCTGTAGATGCGTAAATAACAGGCTTATCTGCATCTTCAAACCTGCTTACCACCTCGCCTGTATCATCACCTACAATTTCTGGGATACAGCCAGTCAACACCACATATAAATCTGCATCAATCACTTTTAATGCATTTTCTATCGTTGTTTCCAGTTTTTTTGTGCCGCCGAATACCACATCCTTCTCATTTATACTGGTACATGGAAAAATATTTGGCGAGAAATAACCAGAACTCCCTGTTCCATCCGATAATTTCTGCGCACATCCGGGACCGGAATGCAGTATTGGTATCGCCCTTGTAATCGCCTGTACTGTCTGCATTGCTCCCAAAGCACATTTATATCTCTGTTTATCTAATAATTTTGCCATTTTTAAGCCTCCTTCCGAGGCTTTGCCTCTTCTAAAAATGCACCCACATTCTGCTCATACCACCATTCTGTATAAGGCAGCTTTACCCGTTTTGCCAGATTCTGTTCAAAACTCCTGTTACGGATGGTGTCAAGAATTGTACGGGCAAACTCAAGTGTATGTTTATAACCAAAGATCATGTATTCATCCGCCACGTAAACCGCCGGAGTACCATTTTTGATTGCCCAGACAGTAGAACCCGGATGTCTGGAAAGGTATAAATCAGGCTGGTACTTATGTAAAATGTTCATAACTTCAAAGTTCTGCTGGTCGGCAACGCTTGCCTCAAAGTCTATGTCATTATCTAACAGATACTTCATAGACGGCGGAACATCCCCATTCTCGTACTTCTTGTCATAATGCCATGCAAGCGCCCACACAACCTCTATGCCAAGTTCATTCAGAACCCTTGAAACCTCAAAAGTATATCCCGGTCCCATACCGATTACCGCCCGCAGTCCTTTCAGTTCTTTCTTGATTTCCTCAATCTGTGGCAGGTAGACTGCCCTCTGCTCCTCAATATATTTCTCTATTTTTTCACTTCGGTCTGTCACCTTACCAATCTCACGCAGCCATGTTTCAAACCCCACAATGCCACACTGGTTGATGCTTCTCACATAAGGCACGCCATATTTTTCCTCCAGTGCATTTCCCAGATAATTCCCCAGCGTACCGCAGATACAGGTAGTTGCAAGGGATTCCGAAATGTGCGACAGTTCCTCCACTGTAGAGTTACAATAAAGGAAAACCGGCTCCAAATCAAATTTCCGAAACATCTCCATAATTTCCGGTCTTGCACTCTCATAAAAATTCTTGAAATTGATGGTGTTTCTCTTCTCCTTCGGCGGCTGTACAATCGAGCTTAGTACCGCATGGTCGGCAATGTCAAAGCCTGTTGCCCAGATGCGGGACTTAAATCCCTCACAATGAACTGCCACAACCGGAACATCAATCTCATCTCGAACCTCATCCACCACGCTGTCAATATCCTCACCAATAATTCCGGTTGCACAGGAACTGGTGACAAAAATTGCTTTTGGTGAATACCTTTTATTAACTTCCAATATAATCTTACGCAAAGATTCCGTAGAACCAAATATGGTATCCTTTTCATTCATATCTGTGCCAACATAAACCGTATCATTGGTGACACCGCGTTTCTTCGCCATAACTTTATCCAGATAATAGGCTCCTGCGCTTGCCACAGAACATCCTGCCGGCCCATGATGAATGATTGCCACATCACGGATTGCAGACAACTGTCCCAATGCACAGCTTGAAAGGCAGGTGCTGGACTGTGAAAAGCATCTGGAACATCCTTTTAATGTTCCACACTCACTCTGCGATGCCAAATCGCTCAGCGAACCAATGTAGCCTGTGATAGAACCAATCCGATTTTCTCTTGTTGCCACATTGGAACTTTCTAAATTGATTGCCATAATTTACCTCCATTTCAACCTAAAAAATCTTCATTAAACAAATTAGTGGACAGATAACGCAGCCCAGTATCCGGTAAGACTGCCACAATTGTTTTTCCTGAATTTTCCGGCCTTTTTGCAATCTGTGTTGCCGCATAAATGGCCGCTCCAGAAGATGTTCCAATCAAAATTCCATCTGTCTTTGCTACTTCCCTGGCTGCCTGATAGGCTTCAATTGTTTCCACTTCAAACTTCTCATCATAAATATGTAAATCCATCGTTGCCGGAACTCTCTCTTCCGGAACTCCCTCAAATGGATGCACGCCTGTAATTTCTTCCGGTTCAGGATTCGCATCACTCGGCAGGGAATTTTCTCCCGGCTGAATAGCTACAATCTTTATAGCCGGATTCTTTGACTTCAAATACTTGCCGGTACCAGATACTGTTCCGCCCGTTCCTACATTTGCCACAAAAATATCCACTTTACCATCGGTATCTTCCCATATCTCCGGTCCGGTTGTAGCTTCATGAATAGCCGGATTGGCAGGGTTAGAAACCTGATCCACAAAGAAAATATCCTTTTCCTTAGACAGGACTTCCTCCCGCAATGCCTTGATTGCTGCTACAAAATCCCCGCCTGTTTCTTCCAGCACTTTGGCAATTGCCGGTTCCTCAGAAAGTTTGATTGTCTCCCCGCCAAAAGCATGTATGACCTGATACCTCTCCTGACTGACCTGATCCTGAATATAGACACGGAATTTATACCCTTTTGTCGCAGCGATTGCCGCCAATCCGATTCCGGTGTTGCCGCTGGTTGTTTCCACAATCGTATATCCTGGCTTTAAACGTCCTCTTTTTTCTGCATCCTCCACCATCGCCAGGGCAATTCTGTCCTTTACGCTCTGGTTTGGATTGTAATACTCCAGCTTTACCAGAATCTTTGCCTGTAAGCCATGCTTTTTTTCATAATTTTTGATTTCAAGAAGCGGTGTTCTTCCAACAAGTTCCGTAATTGATTCGTATATTTTCGCCATTGTCTTTCCTCCGTTTTAAATGCGGTAATCATCTGCAGAATCCATCAATCCAAACTCAAGCAGGATTTCTTCCAACCTTTCCTGTGTCATCGGCGTAGGAATATCAAATTTTGTATTGTTGATGACCGCCTCTGCAAGGTTGCGGTACTCCTGCGCCTGATTAGAATCCGGCTTATATTCAATCACTGTCTTCTTATTAATCTCTGCTCTCTGTACAATATTGTCACGAGGTACAAAGTAAAGAAGCTGTGTGCCGAGTTCTTTGGCAAATGCACGGAGAAGGTCAAGTTCCCTGTCCACATTTCTGCTGTTGCAGATAATTCCCCCAAGTCTGACACCACCAGTCTTTGCATACCGCTTAATACCCTTTGCAATATTGTTCGCTGCATATAGTGCCATCATCTCGCCACTAGCGACGATATAGATTTCCTTTGCCTTTCCCTCTCTGATTGGCATGGCAAAACCACCGCAGACTACATCACCTAAAACATCATAAAATACATAGTCTAAATCATCGGTATAAGCACCCAGATTTTCCAGCATATTAATAGATGTGATAATGCCTCGTCCTGCACAGCCTACTCCCGGTTCCGGACCGCCGGATTCCACACATCTTGTTCCGCCATATCCTTCTCTCATAATTCGATCAAGCTCAATATCCTCGCCTTCATCCCTGATTGTGTCCAAAACCGTCTTCTGTGCCAGGCCGCCAAGGAGAAGCCTTGTAGAATCTGCTTTTGGATCACAGCCTACCACCATGACCTTTTTCCCGTGTTCCACAAGCCCCGCCGTCAGATTCTGTGTTGTAGTTGATTTTCCAATACCACCCTTTCCATAAATTGCAATTTGTCTTAATTCTGCCATTGTTCTTTTTTCCTTTCAAAATAAATTTTGTAATTGTTCATATGTAATTAACTTATCCAGTGACTCTTCCATCATTCCCGGCAGCTCCATTGGTGTAATGCCGGACTGTTCCACCATATTCGCAGCGCCCATTCCTATCCTGCTGACTAATATGTATTTGCAGTCCTTGAATTTGCTGATATTATCACGGAGTTCCTTATCACTGTGATTCCCCCCGTTACATACAGGTGTAACTGTTCTTGTTTCAAGAAATCTATAATTGCCTGCTCCCGCCACTTCATATATATAAAATGTATCCGCCCTTCCAAAATGCTGGTTTATGACAATTCCATCACTAGAGGCAGCAGCCACTTTATATACCCTTTCTTCTAATTGTTTATTTGCGGATTTATCCATGCGAAAATGTTTCCTTTACATTTAATCTTCTTTGGTAAATCTGATCACCGTACTCCGATTTTCCCGGAACACCCACCGCATCGGCCCTGCAGTGCTGGCAATGCCTGAATACATCTATATACTTAGAGGCTTTTGTTCTTGCCTCATCAATCTGGGAACAGACAGGTGCTTTCTGGTCAGCCAGTTCATACTGCGGAATCAGGGGAATAATATTATAAATGCTTGCACCTGCCTCTTTTACGGTTCTTGCAATTTCTTCTATATGCCCGCCATTAATTTCTGGAACAAGTACCGTATTTATCTTTATTGTGATACCGGCAGCCGCAACTTTTTTGATGCCTTTTAACTGATTCTCTATGAGAATTTCTGCCCCTTCTATGCCCTCATATCTTCTGCCATGATAAATAATGTATTTATTCAGCTTTGCGAGGATCTCCGGTTTTACCGCATTCACTGTAACCGTCAGGGAGTCAATTCCTATATCAATCACTTCATCCGCCTTTTCATACAAAAGCAGCCCGTTTGTGCTCATACATTTGATGAGCTTCGGGAATTTTTCTTTTACCTTCCGGAAAGTCTCCAAGGCATAATCCGTAGCAAGTGTATCTCCCGGTCCCGCAATGCCGGCAACTGTGATTTCCGGACAAATGGATAAAGCTTTTTCCAGAACTTCCAGACTTTCATCAGGCGTTATCACTTTCGAGGTCACTCCCGGCCGTTCTTCCACATCATTGATCACCCTGTCACAAAAACGGCAGGCAATGTTACATCCCGGACTAACCGGAAGATGAATCCGTCCCACATTATTTTTATGACCGCCAAAACACGGATGGGAGTTTTGCAAGTCCTGATATGTATTGCTCATACTACACCTTCTTTCACTATAATATGTAACGATTCAGAACAGAAAATATTATGCAAAATATAGTTTGTCATGGTTTACCCTGAATCCGAAGCGTTACTGAATGATACTGGGCGGATTCGAACCGCCAACTTCAGTTTTGCAAACCTATGCCATTCCAACGGCTACAGCATCCTGATTGTGGAACTACAACGATTTATAAAGAAAAAGCCAGAGGTCTGTTAATCTTTTTAACAAAACCTCTGGTTTTCCAGTCAGTCTTTTATTCTATATTTTTCAGTTTTATCTATTTGGACAATTTTACCATCCTGAATAATAAGTGTGATGCTTCCATATTTCATATCACTTAACAGTTCTTCAAGAGTGCCTAAATGCGAACTATCCAAAACCTGCTTACTTTCTGTTTCTTTCATTCACATCCGCCTCCAATCCGGACAAAATCTGTCTGCTTCGTATGCACACGGATTTGCAACGGAATCATGCTGCCATGCAGCGCAAATCCGGTGCGGGAAACGCTTTCATCAGCGTTTCCTAATTATTATTGAATAATGGAGTAGACAAATATCTGTCGCCAGAGTCAGGAAGTAATGCTACAATCGTCTTTCCTTTATTTTCCGGTCTGTTCGCAAGAATCACTGCTGCCTTAAGCGCAGCGCCGGAAGAGATTCCCACAAGGATTCCTTCACTCACTGCAAATGCCTTGCCTTCTGCAAATGCATCCTCATTCTCAATCGTAATAATTTCATCATACACTTCTGTATTGAGTACTTCTGGAACAAATCCTGCACCAATTCCCTGAATCTTATGTGCCCCCGAAGTTCCCTTTGACAAAACAGGGCTTCCCGCCGGCTCAACTGCCACAATTTTTACATCCGGATTCTTTTCTTTTAAAAATTCGCCAACACCTGTGATGGTTCCGCCTGTTCCTACACCAGCAACAAAAATGTCAACCTTTCCCTCTGTCTGTTCCCAGATTTCCGGTCCTGTTGTAGCCTTATGCACTGCAGGGTTCGCCGGATTCACAAACTGTCCTAAGATAATTGCTCCGTCAATTTCCTTAGAAAGCTCCTCTGCTTTTGCAATAGCCCCCTTCATTCCTTTGGCCCCTTCTGTGAGCACCAGCTCTGCACCATATGCCTTTAAAAGATTTCTCCTCTCAACGCTCATGGTATCCGGCAGGGTAAGGATTGCCCGGTATCCTTTTGCCGCTGCAACAGCAGCAAGACCGATTCCGGTATTCCCGCTGGTAGGCTCAATAATGGTTGCTCCCTCTTTTAAAAGACCTTTCTTTTCCGCATCCTCAATCATTGCCAATGCAATACGATCCTTCACGGAACCCGCCGGATTGAAATATTCCAGCTTTGCAAGAATTGTAGCATCTGCTGCGCCTGCTTTCTTCGCATACCCGTTCAGTTTCAGTATTGGGGTTTTTCCGATTAACTCCAGCGCACTTTCTTTAATCTGACTCATAATGATTACCTCCATAAAATTAATATTTGTTTGATAGCTCTGCTAACATCCTTCAAGTTCATAAAAAAACAGCTGCCATGTGCTTATGACAACTGCCAGCTTTGTGCTTAGTAAGCCGGGTGCATCATACACATGAAAAGTAAACCGTATTCGTATATACAGTCTGACAGCAACAACAATTATTATTTCTTCTGTTCGTTACCATATTATTTGTTTTCATATGAATTGCTCCTTTCTTAATTCCTATTTACCTAATAGGTTTTATAGGTTTTGTTCTATGCTACAAATTATACTTTTCCATATTTATCTTGTCAATAGATTTTCTTAATCAAGGTAATAGATTATTCCTTTTACACATGATAGATATTGTCTATGGGTTGGAATGAACCTGACATATTCTTAAATTCCAAAAGAAGCTCATTTAATTCCAGCTTGCCATGGGAGGTTACGCCAAACAATTCACACATTTATTCCCCCTGCCTTTCCTTTACAAGCTCCAACCCTTTTTTTACAAATCCATCTCCAAATTGTTTTCTGATTCTCCACGCATACCTGTTATCTGCATCTGTAAATTTTTCATATTCAAACTGTAGGATTTCATCCACATCTAACGAAAGTCCGCCGTAGAACTCTTTCATCATATCAATTACTTTTAAGGCTGCATGGGCTACAGAATATAATTCTCCATCTGGTGTCAATATATTGACTGTCTTTAAATCGTACCGGGCGGCATTCTTAAAATTCTGCACTGCCTGAATCTGGTCCTTTTCGCTGAATGGCTGACTTGGGGTTGCAGCAAGCCAGACCATTAAAAGCTGTGCAAAGATAATATCCTTTTCCTCCACACCGGCGCTTACAAGAGGATTTAAATCAAACATGCGCAGCTCTATATGATTGACGCCATTTCGGCACAACGACTCTAAGTTATTTTCTCCTGCCGGCTTTAACCGTATTGGATAATACAGTTCAGAAGCTGCCTTCAATAACCCCATATCCACATATTTTCGTATACTGTCTGCATATGCGGAAATATTATGATAATCCAGAATAGGCGCAAACTCGTTCCAATATCCCATTTCACCGCATCTTACTGATGCCATTCCCGTAAACACATCCTGATTGCAAATGCCTTTCTCTACAAATGAGCTGTCCAGAAGCGGACTTGCCGCAGTCACTGCCACAAGCAGCCAGCCATATGCAGCCATTCTCTGTGCAAGTTCCAAATAAAACTTGTTTTTGTATTCTTGATAATCCGTCTCCTTTTGATAACTAAAATTAGCTTTCAGCAGTTTCTCAGAAAAGGAATAATTTACATGGATGCCGGAAAACGTCATTTTATACCGTCCGTATTTTGTAGATAAATACTCCCTGTATGCTGTTTTTGACACATGGGTCCCTTCAAAAACCGCAACTGGTATATCACTTTCATTTTGAATATAAGGTGGATTGGAAAACAGCCAAAGGTATTCTCTTTCCGGCAGACTTCCTAATCTTTCATAAATGCGCCTGTTGTGAAATTCAAGTTCTTCAACCGCATCTTTTGCACTGGTATGTACCGATGTGTTAATTTCCGTTTGATTTTCACAGAAGTCCTTTACAATATGCGTATCATCCGTAAATGGATGGGGTGAATGGGATAACGTGCCGTCTTTTTTTATCCTTAAGCTTTCCTTCTCCAGTCCAAAATTTCCTTCTAAAATATGTTCTTTCACATCATGATTTTCTATATGTAACATTGCAAATCTGCCTCTCTATTCCTGTATTGCTTTTCTGATTCTTTCCAATGCTTCTGACAGCACACTCCGGGGACAGGCGACATTGATTCTCTGAAATCCTCTTCCACTCTCCCCAAATATTTTTCCACTGTCAAGCCACAGCTTTGCCTTATGTACCATCAGTTTCTCCAGTTCATCTGTACTAAGTCCGGTCTCCCTGAAATCAAGCCAGACAAGGTAGGTTCCCTCATGTTCTACCATGCGTACACCATGCAGATTTGCTTCCACATATCTTTTGGTAAACGCTATGTTATCTGCCACATAGGAGAGCATTGCCTGATACCACTCCTCCCCCTTACTGTATGCGGCTTCACATGCAACAAGCCCCATAACGCCGAGCTGGCTCGTGCCTGCAGCATCCAATTCCTTACGGAACCTATGCTTTAAATCACGGTTCGGAATAAAAATGTTTGACATCATCATACTGGCGAGGTTAAAGGTCTTACTTGGTGAGGTACAGACAATGCTGATATCCTCATATTCTTTTTTCAGATTTGCAAAGACAAGATGTTTTCCTTTAAATACAAAATCCTGATGGATTTCATCACTGACCACAATGACATGTTGCTTCACACAGATATCACCCAACTTGGTCAGCTCCTCCCTTGTCCAGACTCTTCCCACCGGATTGTGCGGATTGCATAAGAAAAACAGCTTAATCTTTTCCTCCGTAATCTTTTTTTCAAAATCGTCAAAATCAATATGATAACGATTATCCTCCCCCAGATATAACGTGTTGCTTACCACTTTTCTCCCATTGTCTTCTATCACTTCTGAAAATGGGTAATATACCGGTAATTGGATCAGCACGCCGTCTCCCGGTTTTGTATATGCCTTTACTGCCATTGCCAGTGCAAATACAACCCCTGGTGTTTTTACCAGCCATTTTTCCTGTACTTCCCAGTCATGATGCCTCTTCATCCATGCCCTTATAATCTCAAAATATGGTTTCTGGACCTCACTGTATCCAAAGATTCCATGCCTTGCCCGCTCTATCAAGGCATCCTCGATATAAGAAGAAGTTTCAAAATCCATATCCGCCACCCACAACGGCAGTACATCTTCCGGCATTCCACGCCTTTTTGCAAAATCATATTTCAGGCTTCTTGTACCTCTTCTGTTTATAATCCTGTTAAAATCAAGATTTCTTTCAGCCATGTAATTCACCTTCTATCTCCTTAAAAATGCTGTCCAGTTCATTCAGCAAATCCTTTACATCCTCAATTCCAACAGAAAGCCTGAGTGTGCTTTCTGTAATCCCATTTTTTTCCCTGATTTCTTTTGGCACATCCGCATGTGTCTGTGTTGTCGGATAAGTAATCAGCGTTTCTACACCTCCAAGACTTTCTGCAAACTTGATCATACGGACTTTCTCTAAAATCGCCAATGCAAATTCTCTGCTTTCAAGCTGGAATGTAAGCATCGCTCCAAATCCTCTTGCCTGCTTTTTCATAATTTCATATCCCGGATGCGTAGGCAGTCCCGGATAGATTACCTTCGTCACTGCATTTTGCTGTTTTAACCAATTTGCAATGGCTGCCGCATTTTGCTGTGACTTCTCCATACGGATGCCAAGTGTCTTAATTCCACGAAGAATGAGCCAGCTGTCAAACGGTGCAAGCCCTGATCCTGTCGTCTTAATTAAAAACCGGAACTTCTCACTGATATCCTCCCTGTTTGTCACCAGAAAACCTGCCAGCGTATCATTATGGCCGCCAAGATATTTCGTCCCGCTATGTACAACAATATCCGCACCTAAATCCAACGGATTCTGAAAATAAGGCGAAAGGAAAGTATTGTCAACGATCAAAAGCAAATTATGCTTTTTTGCTATCTCCCCAATCGCCTCTATATCTGTCACATTCATCATGGGATTGGTGGGTGTCTCAATGTAAATTGCCTTCGTATTTTCACTAATATAACTTTCCACATCTTCTTTATAGCAGTCAATACTTGAGAATGTAATTCCGTTTTTCTCTGATACATTATGAAAAAGCCTTATGCTCCCCCCATAAAGGTCTGCATCCACAATCAGATGGTCCCCCGGATGAAACAGCTCCATCATCAAAGTAATTGCTGCCATCCCTGTTGAAAATGCCAATGCATCTAATCCATTTTCCAGCGTTGCCACCACCTTTTCCAAATGCTCCCTTGTAGGGTTCTGCAACCTGCTGTAATCATATCCTGTGCTTTTACCCACGCCCAAATGTGCATAGGTTGCTGTCTGGTAAATCGGATAGCTCACAGCCCCATAATTGCTGCTGCATCCCTCTTCTTCTTCCAAATGCAGACATTTTGTTTCAATTCCTCTTGCCATAATAATTCCTCCTGATCAACCTAAAGATTTATCCTTATATTTTGCCATTTCCTCCAGATATTTCTGTCCTATCGCACTGACTGGTGCGTCTTTCCTTGAAATATATCCGATCGTCATCTTTTCATCTGATTTCAGTTTTACGGCACAATAATCCTTTCCATTCAGTTCTTCACATAAAATACCAGAGCATAAAGTATATCCGTTCAATCCAACCATAAGATTTAACAAAGTAGCCCTATCATTGGCACGGATGAATCTTTTATACTGGTAGGTACTTAAAACCTCTTCTGCAAAGTAGAAAGAATTGTGCTCCCCTTGTGCAAATCCAAGGCATGGGTACTCATCCAGCTCCTCTAATGCTATTTCATCCCTTTCTGCCAGCGGATGCCCTTTCCACATATATACATATACACCGCATTCCAGCAATGGCTCAAACTGTAGTTCATACTCCGCAAACAACTTATTTAATACATTCCTGTTAAAATCATTCAGATATAGAATGCCGATTTCGCTTTTGCGGTTCTTGACATTCTCAATGACTTCATGGGTTTTTGTCTCATGCACTTCAAATTCATACTCATCCATTCCATACTGCTTCACAAGTTCTACAAATGCATTTACCGCAAACGTGTAATGCTGCATAGATACGCTGAATGTCTTTTTTACCTCTGTGTGTGAAATATATTTTGCGTCTAATAGCTCATACTGTTCCATCACGGATTTTGCATATCCAATAAATTCTGCGCCCTTTGTTGTCAAAGTAATCCCATTTTTAGACCGTATGAATATATCAAACCCTACCTCGTTCTCCAATGAGCGGATTGCCGAGGAAAGGCTTGGCTGAGATATAAAAAGTACCTTTGCTGCATCATTCAATGAATTCTGCCCTGCTACCGTAATCGCATATTTTAATTGAACTAATGTCATTTCATTCTCCTATTATTCCTATCAATATAGTATGTAAATATACTTTATATACTATACTACCAAAGACAACTTTTGCATAATTCTTTTTTCCTTTAGATGGTTATAGCTTTTAACAATACAAAAAGCAGCCAGATAGCTGCTTCTTCATTTACACCTTTTTAATTTTTAGCTGCAAACTGGAATTTTCTATTCGTACGTCAATGATGTTATCCAATAGCTTACCACTATAATAAAACATGTCACGCTCGGAATCAGAAATAGGAATTTTATAAACTTCAATTCTATTTTTATAAATACAAGACCTAACAAATTCGCTATCAAAAGCGGAACAAAGCCAAACGTCAATATCATGCCCGCTCTATCCCATGCCTCAGCAGGTAACATTGCATTAGGATATGATATCGTAACACTATGAGTAAGGTATGGAATAGCAAAATAAATTAGACAAATAACTCCCATGACGTTTATTACGATTATTAGCAATGATACTATTTTTCTTTCTCTCATAAGTTCCTCCTTGCAGATCCCGATTGCTATAAATCAAGCGTTTCATTCATACTCCCTGTTCGATATCCCATCAAATCCATTGAGATATACGAAAATCCATAGTCCTTGAACTTTTCTATAATTATATTTCTGGCTCTTTCCTCCATAAGCTTTCCAAACTCTTCCGGCTCAATTTCAATCCTTGCCATCCTGCCGTGAATGCGCACTCGGACCTGATGAAATCCCATATCCAGCAGAAGCTGCTCCGCTTTATCCACCATACCCAGTTTTTCTTCTGTAATCGTTTCTCCATACACAAAACGTGAGGAAAGACATGCGAAAGATTGTTTCTCCCATGTCGGCAGTTCCAGATATTTTGACAATGCCCGGATATCCGCTTTTGTTAAATGGCATTCCCTTAACGGACTCTTAATTCCAAGCTCTGCCACTGCTAAAAGTCCGGGGCGATAGTCACCATTATCGTCCAGATTAGAGCCTTCAACTATATTTTCCATCTGGTTTTCATCAGCAATCACTTGAATTTTTTCAAAAAGTTCTTTTTTACAAAGATAACAGCGGTTTTTTGGATTTTGTGCAAACCCTTCAATGTTTAATTCTTCTGATTCGCACACATAATGCCTGATTCCTTCCTTTTCACAGAACGATGCTGCCTCATTTAATTCCCGCTTTGGAAAAGAACAGGATTTCGCTGTCACGGCAATTACTTTATCCCCCAATGTACCGGCGGCAACCTTCAATAAAAAAGTTGAGTCCACACCACTGGAAAAAGCCACTGCTACGGAATGCAGTTTCTTTAAATAACTTCTTAAATGTTCTAATTTCTCCATCTGTTCTCTTGTTATCTGTTCCATATCAAAATCTCCAATCTTAAATATGTAATAATAGCATATAGCTTACTGTTCCTAATAGAATACTAAGTAAAGTGCTATGTTTCCATTTATAACTTACCACTACAATCAAGACCGCTACCAATCTCCATATTCCATCTGCTATAAAGTTATTCCCTGCGTCTTTTAAGCAGTAAACAATCAATATTGCCATGATAGCCGACGGCAATATCTCTCCTAACCGTTTTATCATATCCGGGATGTCATTGTCATTTCTGAATATCAGAAAAGGAAGCAACTGCCCAATCACACCGCCTAATACAGCGCCAATCATCCAATAGCACCTGCTGAAAATCGCTACAAAAAACATAATATCTTTCTTACTTTCTGTATTGCCTATGGAACAATTTACCGCATAGGTTTCATCTGTCATGGTGTGAATCATATACAACTTTCTTTTTCCCATATCCCGAAAAACGTCTAAAAAGGAGAGACTGTAAAATGCCTGTCTGCTGTTCATCAAAAACGCTGTTATCATAATTGTTATAACGGATGCACCACTGCTCAAAAAAGTTATCAGCACGAATTGAAACGCACCTGTGTAAATAGTCATACTTGCCAAGAACGAATAATACCAATGATATCCAGCATTTTCCATCATCATTCCATATGCCATGCTTACAAACAGATAACTGCACATGATGGGAATGGATTTCAGGAAGGCATCTTTCATCACTTGCCTGCTATTTCTTTTCCCATCGCTCATTCCTTGTCATATCCTTCCAGAAAATAATGTTTCTCACCGTTTTGTTTGTACGCAACTACTGTGTCCAAATTCACATTTTCCACGCTCTTGAAAATATTTCCCTCCACATATGGATTTCCCTGCTTTAATGTTTTTATCAGTTCTTTTATTTCTACTCTCTTGGAACGGTTTTCCTCATTATTACAAGTGCTGCAAGTATCGGTAAACTTGCAGGCACACTGAATGAAATGAAGTTCATTGTAGTCCCTCCATGCCTTGATATCATCTTCTCTGACCAAATACAAAGGACGTATCAGTTCCATACCTTCAAAATTTGTGCTGTGAAGCTTGGGCATCATTGTCTGTATCTGTGCACCATAAAGCATTCCCATGAGAATCGTTTCAATCACATCATCATAGTGGTGCCCCAATGCAATTTTATTGCACCCTAATTCCTGTGCGAAATGATACAGATATCCCCTCCTCATTCTGGCACATAGATAGCAGGGTGATTTCTCCACATGATATACAGAATCAAAAATATCCGTTTCAAATACAGTAATCGGTACATTCAGGTTCTTTGCATTTTCTTCAATTACTTTACGATTCTCTGCACTGTACCTTGGGTCCATTACAAGGAACTTTACCTCAAAATCAAACTTATTATGTAGTTTTAGTTCCTGAAAACATTTTGCCATAAGCATGGAGTCTTTTCCACCAGAAATACAAACTGCTATAACATCCTCTGGTTTTACTAATTCATAAGTGTTAATCGCCTTAGTAAATCTCGACCAGATTGTCTTTTTGAATTTTTTTCGCAGGCTTTGCTCCACATCTTTTGCCTTATTTAGTTCCTGCGGCTCACTCATAATATCCATAATCCATGCAATATATCCACCTTCAAGACTTTCCGCATTAAGTCCCCTCTGCCTTAAATCCTCTGCTACCTCATTACTGAATTTGCCCCTGCTGCAACAAATAATTAGCTTCTTAGAAACATCTATTTTTTCGCTGTTCTCAATTTCTTCCGGCTTTATTGCAACAGCGCCTGCTATTGATCCATGAGTAATCTCTATCTGATCACGAATATCTATGATTTGATAACTACTTTCATCCAGCTCCTTTAGTTCTTTCACGGAAATACCCATATCAATGCTACCCCATTTCTACCCTACACAGGTCTTTTACTACTTCACCTGCAAGAATCAATCCTGCCACAGATGGCACAAATGCCACGCTGCCCGGAATATCTCTTCTTTCTGTACACTTATGTTTTGCTCCGGGCGGACAAATACAGTTTGTCCTGCAGCTGATAGCCATATCCTCCAATGGTCTTGTAGGTTTTTCTTCCGAATACACAACCTTTAATTTCTCTATACCACGTTTTTTCAATTCCCTCCGCATGACTTTCGCCAAAGGACATACTTTTGTTTTATAAATATCAGCAACCTTAAACTGGCTGCCATCTAATTTGTTCCCGGCTCCCATACTGCTGATAATAGGTATATTTTTTTCCTGCGCCTTCATAACAAGTTCAATTTTAGCAGTAACCGTATCTACTGCATCCACAATATAATCATATTCGTCAAAAGGAAATTCATCTGCATTTTCAGGCAGGAAAAAACTCTTATGTATGATTACATCTGCATCTGGATTGATTTCAAGTATCCTCTCTTTCATCACTTCTGCCTTATATTTTCCTACTGTTTTTCGCGTAGCTATAATCTGCCGATTCAGATTCGTCAGACAGACCTTATCATCATCAATCAAATCAAATGCCCCAACTCCACTTCGTACAAGAGCTTCACAGGCATATCCTCCTACACCGCCAATACCAAAAATTGCAACTTTTGAACCGGATAATTTTTCCATCGCCTCTTTTCCAAGCAATAATTCTGTCCTTGAAAACTGTGTCAACATCTCCATGTCTCCTCAAGCTAAAAATATTAACTCTTTTCATATAAAAACAGCGGATGCTATCCATCCACAAGTCTTTTTATTTTCCTAGTAAACCTATATGTTTTATTATAAACACGTAGTACTTTTTTTGTCAATTGGTTTTTCCTTTCACCGTCCAATATTTGTAACAGTCCAGTCCCCGCTTTCATCTGCACCATAGATAACGGGGTAAAATATCGATGGGAGCTATGTATCAGAACGAAAAAAGCCACCTGCTCTAATCAAAGAGCAGACGACTGCCTACATCTATTCATATCCAATTATTCTTTTTTATTCATCTATATATTAGTATCAAAATAGTGCCGCACTTTTTACGTCCCACACATATCATCAATGCTTCCCACATCTGGAAATACAAAAATCCATGGTTTCTATCACGGCTTCCGCCTCATAAGCATCAACTGCCTGTTTCATCTGCCTTTTTCTGCTAAAGGACTGCAGCAGGCAGCTGCTTTCGATTTTTCTCTCCTCCACTTCCTTATCCCATAGCTTTTTCAAAATTCTTTTTTCCTGCGCCTGTTTTTTCAGGTACTCTTCTAACAGCATTTTTCTTCGTTTTTTCCTCTCTGCCCGTATATCCCTCTCAATTTCCGACTGAGACTTACCAAAATGATTTTCCCTGATTCCTCCGGTATATATATGACATCCTTCCCATGTATCGTCTATATGGATATAAGCAATCAGCGGTACTCCACTTCCAAAATCCATCGCTTTGCATCTGGCTATAGCCTCTAATACCCTTTTTTCATATTCCGGATCGTTCTTCATTCTCTCGTAAGCCCTATCCGTTATTTCTATCATCCACTCCATCTTTTTCTGGGAGGAATGGATAGAAAGACGGTATACTTTTTCATGGAAATATATATTATATTCTCCTAAAGTCAAATTTTAAGTGGAAACAGCCGTTTTTTCATTCAACTTATCCGCAAATGTGGTATTTATTTTCTTTTTGCTGCCTGCCACATAATGTCCGGAGGCTTCCGGCACATAATTGGTTTCGATAGGATGATTCATGACGGCCCCTTTCTACTATAATGTAATCATGCAATTACGCTTTTGCATCAAATCCCGCTAACTCCGCAGTGGGAGGCACTATGCTGCAGGAAGAACTTATTCTGTCCATAAGGTTTAAGGTAATGCTTTCCACATGATCTCCCCTTACTGCCACTGTATATTGACTTTCTTTCATGGCCCTTTTTTCAGCCATTCTTTCCTCCGCTTTCTTTTCTCTCGCTTTTTTCTCTTCCCGTCTCCTTGCGGCCTTTTTTTCTTCCGCCTTTTTTTCCTCTGCCCTTTTTTGGGCATTCTCCCGCGCAATCTTTCCATCCGGGTCATTGGTACAGCCACTCATACAGGAAATATTCCCATTGGCATCTATGGAATAGCTGGCATAAGTCATTGTGGGGCTTCCCGCCATGGTCTTAGTAAAATTAACAGCACTTTTTACACAATCCGGAATCACCGCCAGATTGCTTTCCAGAAACTTCATTTTTTCCGGATCATTCAGGCATTTTTTCAAAAAAGCTTCCGAAACATTTACCGTTACCGGCACTCCATGCATGGACGTCTGTCTGTTAAGAAACTTATATTTTTCCTGCAGATAAGCAGAATATTCCGATACATTTTTATATTCTGATTTCGCTGTATTAGTATTGTGCTCCGGCAGGGATGAATCATGTATGCCGTCTTTGTTTGAACAGGTACGAAATGATGGTTGACTGGTATACATATTGCTTGTTTCCTTTAACATATGAATCACTTTTCCCTTCTTGATTTCTATTTAATACATCGTAACTTTTTTCTGATTCCTAATAGGGATGTCACGAATTCCTTTATTTTTGAAGTGAAAAAATATTATTCATGACAGTTC